>CADBOX010000498.1 GCA_902796415.1 uncultured Lachnospiraceae bacterium | reverse complement strand
TTAACGCTTGGAGAACTGCGGAGCTCTACGAGCTTTCTTGAGACCTGGTTTCTTACGCTCTTTCATACGTGGGTCACGTGTGAGGTATCCGGCTTTCTTTAAAGCAGGACGATATGCTTCCCTGTCAGCTTCACATAAAGCTCTTGCGATACCATGTCTGATGGCACCTGCCTGGCCTGTGTATCCGCCGCCATGTACGAAAATCATAGCGTCAAACTTGTCTACAGTATCTGTTAATGTTAAAGGCTGACGAGCGATAACTTTCAATGTCTCATAGCCAAAATAATCTTCGATATCTTTTTTATTAACGGTAATTTTTCCTGTTCCCGGCATTAAGTAAACACGAGCAACGCTGTTTTTTCTTCTGCCAGTTCCATAATATCTTGTTGTAGCCACTTGCTTGTCCTCCTATTAATACTTGATCTCTAATTCTTTCGGCTGCTGAGCTGCATGTTTGTGATCCGGACCGGCATACACATACAGTTTTCTGTACATCTGTCTGCCAAGTGGTCCCTTCGGAAGCATACCTTTCACTGCAAGCTCGATAACCTGCTCAGGCTTCTTAGCAAGTTTCTCTTTTAAAGTGGTCTCTTTCATCCCACCGATATATTCACTGTGATGATAGTAGATCTTCTGATCTAATTTCTTTCCGGTCACTTTGATCTTGTCAGCATTGACGATGATCACATAATCACCGGTATCCATATGAGGTGTGTAGATTGGTTTATGTTTTCCTCTTAAAACTTTAGCAACTTCGGATGCCAAACGTCCTAATGTATGTCCTGTAGCATCAATTACATACCATTCTCTTGTAATGGTTGATGGGCTAGCCATAAAACTTTTCATGAGTTGTTCTCCTTTACATAATCGTAACACTTCGGTGCTAATGCGGCTTCCTGGCTGTCCGGACCCTCCGCCACATTATATCTCCCGCCAGTGGAAAGGCGGGTGTCTATGAAAAACAATTCCCGGGGCTGTGGGATATTGTTTATTGACATACCACGGTTATTAATTATATAACACAGACTCGTGGGTGTCAACATAAATCTGTAAACTATTCATCTCTTTATTTTATTTTGTATATCTGATTTCCCGCAGGAACAAACCCTTTGCCGGAACCGTCTCCCCGGCCTCCCTGCGGTCTTTTGACTCGATGATCTCTTTTACATGTTCCGGCGGGTAGGCCTGGACTCCGACTTTAAGCAAGGTGCCCACGATGATCCTAACCATATTATAAAGAAAACCTTCTCCTTTTACTTCGATGACTATCTCTTCTTCGGCGCCGGGTTTATCGGGGTGAACCTGCACATCCAACACAGTACGTACCGTGGAATTCACCTGGGCTTTCGCCGCGCAAAAGCACTTGAAATCATGAGTTCCTATGATATACCTGCAGGCTTCTGCCATGGCCTCCAGATTCAGAGGAACCGGTACCTGATGAGCATACAGCCTTCTGGTAGGGGGCATGATTCTTCCATGATAAATATGATATTCGTAGGTCTTTACAGAGTCAGTGAATCTGGGATGAAAGTCCGCAGGAACCTCCTCAGACCGCATGATTCTAATGTCGGATGGAAGGTAAGGATTGACCGCATATGATATCTTCTCCGGGGGGATCCTGGTCTCTGAGTCAAATACAGCCACATTGCCGTAGGCATGGACTCCCGCATCGGTACGGCTGGCCCCGATGACATGTATTTCCTCCTTCAGAACCTCACTCAGGGTCTCATTGAGCACAGACTCTATTGTGATGCCATTTGACTGTTCCTGCCAGCCATGATATGCGGTTCCGTCATAAGCTACGGTCAGTCGATATCTTTTCATAGGTTTCTCCATTTTCTACATATATAATCATAGTTGATTATTCTAGAAAGATCTGGCATATATGGCCAGAACAATCATAAGAATCATATACAGCAAAAGAATTGCGTATGCCATGTAATCTCTTCTCTCATATCTTAGAGGATGCAGCTTAGTCCGACCGCTGCCTCCATGATATCCTCTCGCCTCCATAGCGTAGGCCAGCTCGGAAGCTCTTCTGACAGAAGATACAAACAATGGAATCAGAACCGGTACGATCTGCCTGGCTTTCTGCACCAGATTTCCTTCGTCAAAAGATGCACCTCTGGACATCTGGGCTTTCATGATTTTATCCAGCTCTTCCGTGAGGATGGGGATAAACCGTAATGCGATGGACATGATCATGGCAATCTCATGCACCGGAATATGTATCCGGTTTAAAAATCCCAGACTCTTTTCCAGCCCATCTGTCAGCCGATTGGGTGTGGTGGTATAGGTCATAATGGAAGTTCCCATCACCAGATAGATCAGGCGTACCACCAGAAAGATGGCCATTCGTATACCTTCCCTGGTTACCGAAAAATGCCAGATCGTAAACACAGCAGTCCCCTCGGTGCCAAAGAGGTTAAAGAAAGCAGAAAAAAGAATGATGAATAAAAGAGGTTTCACACCCCGGACCATCAATCTGACAGGAATGCCGGCCAGGAGAATAATCAGTGCCAGAAAAATCGTGGCACACAGCAGTCCAGGGACGCTTTTTCCCAGAAATAAGCTGATTACGAAAATCAATGTCCCGGCCAGCTTAACCCTGGGATCCAGCTCATGGATCACAGAGTCCCTATGATAATACTGTCCTAATGTCATTTCCCGAAACATAATACCACATCTTTCCTCAGATCTCTTGGCTGGAGGAATCCAGCACACGACTGATATAATCTGCCAGTTTCGCCACTGTCACGGGAATCATACTGCTTTCCGTACCAAAATCCGATTCCCTTAATCTATGATAGAAGGATAAAGCCCGTGGCATATCCAGGCCCAATTCCTTAAGTTTGTCTCCTTTGGCGAATACTTCTCCGGGCCCACCGTCCATGACGATCTTTCCATGATCCATCACAATGATACGGTTCGCATATTCAGCCACATCATCCATATCGTGGGATACCAGAAGGATCCCTGTTTTCTTATCCTCATTCAATTCCCGAAGGAGATGAAACAGATTGTCTTTGCCTGGTTGATCCATGCCGGCTGCCGGCTCATCCAGCACCAGGTATTCCGGATCCATGGCTAATATCCCGGCCAATGCCACCTTTCTTTTCTGTCCTCCGGAAAGGACGAGAGGGGATAAAGATTCCATCTGTTCCGGGAGTCCCAATAATTCCATAGCATCCCTGGCTCTCTTCAGACAGACCCATTTGGTACATCCCATGTTGGAAGGTCCGAAACAGATGTCCTTTAAAACTGTCTCCTCGAAGAGTTGATACTCCGGGTACTGGAAGCATAAAGCCACCTTCTGCCGTACTTCCTTCAGAGAAATCCCCGTTCCATGGATATCTTTTCCGTCATAGAAGCAATGTCCCCGGTCGGGTTTCAGTAATCCGTTGAGATGCTGAAGTAAAGTGGATTTGCCGGACCCGGTTTTTCCGACAACGGCTACGTAATCCCCCTTTTTCATGGAAAAGGAGATATCCTGCAATGCGTCCGTCGCTTTCCCCACCTTAAGATTGCTATAAGAATAGCTCAGATGCCGGCAGCTGAGCTGCCCTCCATCCCCGGTCTGCTCCGATACCGTTTCATACCTGTTGACTTCTTTATGGAAATCCGGTTCTTCGGAAGCTTCCTTTTCAGAAATCTCCGGGAGAGTGAACTCCGTTAACTCTGACAGTCGCTTCAGCCCTTGATATCTCTTTTCAGCCATCTGATTTTCAAGAAAATCCAACAGCTCCTGCTCACTATAAAGCCGGGGGACAGGGATACCTCTCTTTCTGAGATGGTCAGCCAGCCTGAGTGTAAAGGGCAGGCGGATACCACATTCCTCCAGCTGGTCAGGCTTACCCCATATATCTTCCGGGGAACCGTGGACCGCAATCTTCCCCTCTTTCATCACATAGATGCTGTGAGCTTCTTCCACTTCTTCCATACGATGGGTAATGAGGATAATGGTAATCTTTTTCTCCTGATTCAGGTATCGGACAGCTTCCAGGACTTCCTTTCTGCCTTGGGGATCCAGCATGGCTGTGGGCTCGTCCAGGATGATGCACTTTGGCTCCATGGCAAGAATTCCTGCTATGGCGATCTTCTGCTTCTGCCCTCCGGATAATCTGCCCGGAGAATCATACTGAAAGCCATGCATGCTGACCATAGAAAGTGCCTTCTCCACCCTCCCGGACAGTTCTTCCTGGGGAACCCCCAGGTTCTCCGGGCCAAAAGCTACATCTTCTTCCACCGTATTTCCCACGATCTGATTGTCAGGATTCTGAAAAACCATACCTACTTTGTTGCGGATGGAAAAAGTATTCCTGCTGTCCTGACTGTCCAGACCGTCGATATACACATACCCTTCCGTGGGAGTCAGCAGGCCTGCCAACTGTTTGGCAAGAGTGGATTTCCCGGAACCGTTCCGCCCCAGAATGCCCACGAAATCACCCGGATTAATGGTAAGGTCAATGCCTTCTAAAGCAGATTGATACGATTCCTCTTTCTGACCCGGTGAATAAACTTTATAGCGAAATATGAGATTAACTGCCTTTAATATATTCATAGTCATATATCCACAAAACCCCATGCCGGAACAACCGACATGGGGCCATAGTATACTTGATAGGATTAAACAAGCTCGATGATAACTTCCATAGCAGCGTCACCTTTACGCTGTCCAACCTTGATGATACGTGTGTAACCACCGTTGCGGTTAGCGTACTTTGTACCGTACTCATCAAAGATCTTCTGTGGAAGGTCAACCTTCTTTGTATGTGCTTTTCTTCCTTTACCCTCAGCAGGAACTTCTGTTACAGGGTATAAGTATTTTAACATCTGACGACGTGCATGAAGTCTGGAAGGAAGATCTTTCTTGATCTCTTTCTCAACAGTATCGTATACAGT
>CADBOX010000497.1 GCA_902796415.1 uncultured Lachnospiraceae bacterium | reverse complement strand
ATAATCAATGATACACCATAATGTTAGCTTTGGCTAACATTATTTGAAATTATTTCCTCTCTCAGGTGCACCTGCCATCACAACTATCACAGGCTTTTCAACCACAATAAAAGACAGTGTCTTTGCAATCTCAGGCTCCGTACATCCTAATATCTCATAAAGCTCCGTGGTACTGAGCTCCTTAAAATGCTTAACTATCAAATCCATCCGATAATAATAAATACTATCCTCTTAATTCCCATCTTTTTTTTAGTCTCCGTTTCTCTCTTTTGTTTTCTACCACATGACTTCTGTCTTATTCATGAAATCCGTCCGCCTTCCATAGCCAGCACTTTCTCCGCTATCCGCATGGTGGACTCTCTGTGCGAAACAAGAAGAATGGTCTTTTCCTTCGCTTCTTCTTTGAGGGATTTTAAGATCACCGCCTCGTTCAGACTATCCAGATTACTTGTAGGTTCGTCGAGAAGCATAAACGGTGCGTTATGCAAAAATGCCCTGGCAAGTCCGATTCTCTGCCTCTCACCGCCGGAGAGTGTACTCCCAAGTTCTCCAACCTCTGTTTCATAGCCTTTTGGAAGTGCAATGATAAAGCCATGGATGGATGCTTTTTTGCAGGCGTTCATGACTTCTTCATCCGATGCATCCGGTTTACCGATACGGATATTGTTTGCGATCGTATCCTTAAACAGCTGGGTATCCTGGGTCATGTAGCTTTCCATGTCCCGAAGATTGGCTGTATTTATCTCATTTATATTTCTTCCGGATACTGAGACTTTACCTTCTCCCACCTTCCAAAATCTCATGAGAAGCCTAAGGAGGGTGGACTTTCCGCATCCGCTCTTTCCGACAATGCCGGTGATTTTTCCCCCGGGTATCTGCAGGGAAACATTGTTTAAGACATTCTCCCCTGAGTAGGCGAAGCTAACCGCTTTTACTTCCGCGCCGCCAAAATCTACAGACGCTTTACCGGTTATGTCTTCTGTCTCAGGTTCTTCATCAATGATGGCCAGAACCCGCGCTCCGGATGCGACCGTACTCTGAAGCGTGGTACCAAGTGCCGCAAGTGCGGTAACTGGGCCGAAAGAAGACATGAGGGCGATCATCGGAATAAGAAATCCATCAAATCCCACCAGGTCGTTTTGATAAAGCAATGTACAGACGAGGAGCATTGCTATGTCCGAAATAAGGATCAACATATTTGCTATTGCCATATTGGTTCCGGTAAGCTTGCTTAAAGCTCCCTGTCTCTCGGACAATGTCCTGGTTTTGTCGCTTATCTCCTTAAGCCTTTTTTCTCCATAGGAATACTGAAGCGTATCATCAATTCCCCTGATACTTTCCAGCATGTGTGCCGAAAGCTGCCCGGACTGTGCACGCAGTTCATCTCCCGTAGTCCCGCTCCGTTTTGAAACAATAACCGGAAGCGCCACCCCCACGAGAAGAAACGAAATAAGGGCTATGAATCCGAGCATTGGATGGAAGCTCCCTATAAACAGGCACATGACCGTTTCCGATGCTATCGCAATGCATATCGGCGAGATCGTGTGTGCATAGAAAACCTCCAGAAGCTCTACATCGGATGTGATAAGAGATATCAGGTCACCTTTATCCCTGCCTTCAAGCTTCGCGGGACAGAGTCTTCTAAGTGCTTTAAACACACGGTCTCTTATGATTGCCAGGAGTGTAAATGCAATATAATGATTTGTCCTCTGCTCCGAAAAGCGGAATATCGCCCTTAACACCGCAAAGGACAAAAGCAGACCAACGAGCATATTCCACGACAGCTTCGTCTGTATCCCCAGGCCTATAAGTATTGATTCTCCACCCAGGATCGGAATAAATTCTGCGGTCAAAAAGCCCAGCGTTCCAAGCATAACGGCAAGGATCATAAAACCGGAGAGTGGCTTTACCAGCTTTAACATTCTGAAAAGGATCTGTGCTTTGTTTTGTTTCTTCATACCGCTGCACCTCCTTTCCCATACTCTTCAAGTTCTTTTTGCGTATCCCATAGTTTCCTATACACAGCATCTGTCTCAAGGAGTTCTGCATGTGTTCCGGTTCCGGAAATCCTGCCGTTTTCCAGCACAAAGATCCTGTCCGCATCCACCACATTCATAAGCCTGTGGGTAATCATGATGATCGTTTTTGTCCTTGCCAGTTTCTTTATTTCCGAAAGGATCAATTCTTCGCTCTCGACATCGATATTGCTGGTAGCCTCGTCAAAAATATACACTTTCGCATCGTGCAAAATCGCTCTTGCCAGCGCGAGTCGTTGCCTCTGCCCGCCCGATAAATTTCCCGCATTTTCCGTCAGGATCGTATCCAGCCCTTTTTCTTCTTTGAAGAATCCATCTATGTTACATTCAGCCAGTACCTTCCATAGTTTTTCCTCCGACGCTTCAGGATCCGCTAAAAGAAGGTTTTCTCGAAGAGTTCCTTTGAAGAAGGTACTGCAGGTGCCAACATAGTTGATAGTCTCCAAAAGACTGTCTTCGTTGATATCAAAGACATTTACTTCGGCAATGGTAAGGCTTCCCTGCTTTATCGTGTTTCGCCCCATGATAAGGGAAGCAATGGTGGACTTGCCGCTTCCGCTCTCTCCCACAATCCCGGTGAATGTGTTTTCCCTGATATCCGCAGAAACATGGTCAAGTACCTGCTTTTCATCATAGGAAAAGCCGACGTCCGAAAGTCTGATGTCCAGCCCATTCTCGGGCAGTTCAGCAGTCTTTTCTTTTGGTTCTTCCTCACTTAAAAATGTAAATATCCTGTCGCTTGCGGCCATCCCGTTCATAGCCACATGGAAGTAACTGCCGAGCTTTCTCATAGGCAGAAAGAAATCAGCGGAAAGAAGGATCATAAAAACCGTACTCTGAAGCGTCAGGCTTCCGTCTAAAAAAGCTTTCCCGGCAAGTGCAATGCCAAGTGCGGCACCGCCGTAGGCAAAGAAATCCATGATGATAATGGAATTCAGCTGCATAGTCAGAACCTTCATGGTGATCCTTCTGAAGTTCTCCGACTCATCATTCATTTGCTCGTTTTTATACGCATCTGCTTTGTAAGTTTTCAGAGTTGTCATCCCCTGAAGGTTTTCCAGAAATGTGCTCCCCAGCTTTGCATACTGGTCCCAGTACTTGGACAGAAGT
>CADBOX010000496.1 GCA_902796415.1 uncultured Lachnospiraceae bacterium | reverse complement strand
TCCGCCACAGAAACTGATTTGTCTTCTCCGGCATCACTATGTGAAATCGCCTCAATGACGCGGTTTGCCAGTCCGATCTGATCATTCAGGTTACCGCCATTATCCTTGAGCTGCAGAAGCTGCCGTTCCATCACTTCCGCGATATATTTAGACAGTACTTTTGCAGCTTCTTCCGTATCAATTGCTGCAGTCTGCACCAGTTGATCAGAATCGGAAATCTCTTTCTCCAAACCTCTGCTAATTATCTGTTCATAAAGCCCATTTTGAAGCATCTCTTAGTTCACTCCATCTGTGTATCACACCAGAAACACCGGGATGTGTTTGTTTCCAAATCAGATATTCTTTTCGCATACATATTCCACAAGGACGATACCGCAGCAAGGGATATCCCGTGTAAATGGGCGATTGCTTTTGCCCTGTCTGATCCGAACAGATCCCAGATGAAACGGACCGCGCCGCCAAATAATTGTTCATCTATCATTCTGACTCCCGGTAAATACGAAGGAACTTCTTCATAAGCGGGATATAGGATGCAAGGAATACAGCTAGCGCAATCACATTCACCGGTTTCCGATGTTCTTTTCTTACACTCATTCCAAGCAGTACCCCCAGCGCGATCAGGCAAAACTTCAGGACTGCTATCATTTTCCAGTCACTTGTTTCAACATAGTGGTTGGCCACGCGAATAAGCTTTTTCATTACCTGTTCTCCTTTATGAATCAGACAGTATCTTTGCTCTGATCAAAGAATCCGGAAGTGTTCAGTTTTTCTAGAAAGATCCTTTATTTCCAATCTGATAAGTCCTCTGCAGCGGTCACTCTCCTGGCATCCATGATCTTTCCGCCTTTTACAAAAGGTGCCAGTTTCTCAGCAGTCTTTCCAATGCCGCTGCCGCCGGAAGTGGCAAAAATATAAATCTTTTTTTCAGCCCAGTTATAGTCTTTGCAGAATGTAAAGATCACATTTGGCGCACCATAATACCAGATCGGAAAGCCAAGATAAACCGTATCATAATCTTCCCAGTTCTGGATCTTTCTGGCAATGGGAATATCTTTTCTGCCGAGTTTTTCGCGGTTGCATCTTGCTATTGGATTTGTCCATTTCAGGTCCGCTTCGCTGTATGGGGTAACCGGGCTGATCTCAAATATATCTGCAGATACATCTGCAGCCAGATTCTCAGCTACTTTCCTTGTTGTGCCTGCCTCAGCACTAAAATATGCGACTAAAGATTTCATAATACTTCCTTTCCGGGCATTCTTTTTGCCTCATGTCACAATCCAGCACGTTCAGATACGGTTTCCCTCAGAATGTGCGTAGCCCGCGTCCCTACTGCTGCAGGAACACCACCTGCGACTCCGTCGGTCTTCAGGAACATCACCATTTCGAGGGAAGCTATATCTACGCCCGCTGCACGACATAAAATGGTCTTGTTTGTAACTCTACTTTTAAATAACGGTTTATATCCCGGGGTAAGTATCACTGGATAGTTCACACCCCTACGCGTGGTAAAGCATCCTACACTCTTTCGCATAATCAAATGATGACGCCCTCCAGATGGTCCATTTCGTGAAGGACTATCTGCGCTGTCCACCCGGAGAATTTCTGCCGGTGCTTCTTCCAGCTGCCATCCAGATATTCCACCTCGATGTTCTGATAACGGGTTGTCTTGCGCACACCTTCCAACGACAGGCAGCCTTCTTCTGTCTCATAAGGAGTATCCTTCTTCAGGAGGACCGGATTGTACATCACCAGGTTCATGAAACCGAAATTCACAATAATGATCCGCTTACGTACACCGATCATATTTGCGGCCATCCCGACACAGCGGTTCTGATTCGCGGCAAGTGTGTCCTGCAGATCCTGCCCAACAGACAGGTCCTGCTTTGTTGCAGGATCGGATTTCTGTCCCAGAAAAAAGACGTCTTTTACAATTGGTTTGATCATTAGCAATCACCCCCTCCGTCATCTTATCTTCCGCAAGTTGATCATACTTTACTGCAATTCCTCTGGCTTTTTCTACAGGATATTTGGGCTTGTTTTGTGTCATCTTAACCGGAGTTAGTTGCTCCAAGTCAGATACTTTCTAAGTACTCATAAAAGGAATCAAATATCTTTTCCGGGTCCATATCCGGTGACACCTGATAGATTCCACCTGTTTCATCCTGCCATATTGTGATATCGTCGATATTTAAGCATTCTATCACATACCAGTTACAATTTACCTCAGGTACCGTTAACCGTTCCTGCATAGTGACATTCACAACATTTAGCCGGTCAAAATTACAAATACCGGTCAGCTCATGTCCCTGAAACGATACAACACCATATGTCTTCAAATACTCCTTATACTCCTCTGAGAATTTGACGCCAAGTTCATTTTCGGCTTTATTTATATCCTCTTCTAAACAGCCTTGTAATGTCATCAAAGACTTCTTATTATTCATCAATTCTTCAATTTTTTTCATCGTTTTTATAAACCACCTTTCGAAAGAAGGTTAGCAGTATTCATCCAGAATGCTTGTCTTTGTTTATCAAATACAGTACGGTTAATTTTTGATGCTTCTCCCAGTTTATGCCATATTGCATTGTTTCCACCCTGCATATGCTCTGCTTTCGTAAGGATTGCTAAAGTAGAATCCATTTTCTGGCCTATATGATGTAATTCATATGGCAAGCCAGTATTGGGGTCTAAAGCCGCAAGTCCTTTTTCCATTCGCTGCAAATTTGTCATGCCAAATTCATCCGTAAAATTCAGATCAATGTTTCTAACCAAAGCCATTTTTCCATCAACTAATTTAGGCGTCAGTCCGGCTTCTTTCACAATTTTGTATTGATCCATACTCTTAAAATTCTTAATTACATCCAGTGGATATTTGGATTCTTTCTGGATCAATGCGGCTTCATTCATGGAAAGTCCGTTCAAAGTGGCACCTTTTAGCGCAACAGCTTCACCGGCACCTCCGGAAATCGCTCCGCTGATTGCTCCCCATTTATACCCTTCGCTTCCTGCTATAGCCGCAGATTTCAGAGCTTCTTCCATGTCACCGGTTTGTATCCCGGTGACAATACCCGCTGAGACTCCTCCAAGCGCTGCACCCGACAAAGCACCAACAGCACCAGATTTTGCTGCAACAGCAAAAATCATACTGACTGCAGGAGCACCAGCACCAGCACTAACCACAGAAACAGTTACACATACAAGAATAACCCCAGTTCCAACAGCAACATTTTTAATTACCTGGCTATAGACGTCATCATAATCTTCCCATGGAACTACAACCGTTTTATTATCTTCTCCAAGTGTAAAAACATATTTACTGTCTTGAAATTGAGAATCCAGTTCTTCAAGAGTGTATCCGAAAAATACATTAGCCTGGGAATTATAAGCCAGCTCATCCAGATATTCCTGGGAAATATAAATTGCTTCTATATTTTCCACAAAATAGTCTTCACTATTTAGTGATGCTGTAAGTTCTTCATACATTGTTCCTTCCAGATATGGAAGGATATCGGGATCGCTTAAGTTTCGAAAATTG
>CADBOX010000495.1 GCA_902796415.1 uncultured Lachnospiraceae bacterium | reverse complement strand
CCCCTCTTCCGCACGATAATGCACTGCCTTAATTTCAGACAGATGTAATTCAGAAACCACTTCATCCAGAAAATGAATCCGTTTCTGAAGAGAATCCAACAGTGTCACGTGAAACATAGGATACATGATCTTTATGGGAATCCCGGGAAAACCCGCTCCGGTACCGAGATCGATCATGGACTTACCTTTGATCTCTCTCTTCCTTTGTTCAGCACCCGCAGTTTCATGATCTTCTTTATTCAGAGACGACAGACCGATGGAATCAAATACCATGGAAAGGGAGAGACTGTCCATAAAGTGTTTTACCACAACCTCTTCATATTCCGTGATAGCTGTAAGATTCATCACCTTATTCTTTTCTGTCAGCATCTCATAATAGAGAAGAAGCTGTTCCAACTGTTTCTCTGGAGGATTCACCCCCATCAGACTGATCTTACGTTTTAAAAATTCTTTCTTATCCATTATATTAATCTTTTATATACTTTCCCTGTTCTAGATACACCAGCAATACCGAAATATCTGCCGGTGAAACTCCGGAGATCCGTGAGGCCTGTCCGATGGAAACAGGACGTAACTGATTCAGTTTCTGCCTTGCTTCGATACGCAGGGAAGATACGTCATCATAATCGATCTCATCCGGAATTCGTTTATTCTCAATCTTTTTAAAGTCATCGATCTGCTTTAACTGCCGTTCGATATAACCTTCGTATTTTATGTTGATCTCCACCTGCTCCCTGACAGCAGCAGAAAGCTGTGGCCGCTCCGGATCAATAGGAAGAAGATCATCATAACCAAGCTCCGGTCTTCGAACCAGGTCTGCCAGAGATACACCCTTCTTCAAAGGAATGCTTCCATGCTCTGTCAGAAAATTCTGTACCTCTTCCGTCGCTCCGATCTTACAAAGCTTCACCCGGGCTATTTCTTCCTTGATCTGCTGTTCCTTATAAAGAACACTCTTATACCGTTCCTCAGAAATCAAACCTGCTTCATAACCGATCCTCGACAATCGAAGATCCGCATTATCCTGGCGAAGCAATAGTCGGTATTCCGCTCGTGATGTCATCATGCGGTAAGGCTCAAAGCTTTCCTTTGTCACAAGGTCATCAATCAATACACCGATATACCCTTCGGAACGATCGATCACCACAGGCTCTTTTCCCTGAACTGTGAGAGCCGCATTCATCCCGGCAACTAAACCCTGGGCCGCCGCTTCTTCATAACCGGAAGAACCATTGAACTGTCCGGCAGAAAACAGACCTTTAATAGCCTTAAACTCCAAAGTGGGATAGAGCTGATTGGCATCGATACAGTCGTACTCAATGGCATAGGCATTTCTGACGATCTTTGCGTTCTCCAGTCCTGCCACGGAGTGATACATTTCGTACTGGACATACTCCGGCATAGAAGAGGACATTCCTGAAATATACATTTCATTATTATAAAGACCTTCAGGCTCAATAAATAGCTGATGTCGGTCTTTATCGGCAAATTTTACCACTTTATCTTCAATAGAGGGGCAGTATCTTGGACCTGTTCCTTCAATAACACCACCATAAATGGGAGATTCACTGAGATGTGCCCGGATGATCTCATGGGTTTTTTCATTGGTATAGGTGAGATAGCACTTCACCTGTTCCTTCTGGACGGATTCCGGATCCGTGGTAAAGGAAAAGGGAACCACAGGAACATCTCCCGGCTGTTCCTCCATCTTTGAAAAATCGATGGATTTTCGATCGATCCTGGCAGGAGTCCCTGTTTTGAATCTTCTTACCTTGATACCATGGGAAACCAGAGAATCCGTTAAATGATTGGCGGCCTTCAACCCATTGGGGCCGGTATATTCGATCACATCCCCGTAAAGACAACGGGCCTTCAAATACGTTCCGGTACAAAGCACCACAGCCTTACAATCATACTCCGCTCCGGAAATGGTTTTTACACCCTTAATATAACTTTTGCCATCATCATTGTTTATTTCAGTTATAATGTCAGAAATTTCCGCTTGACGAAGCGTCAGATTCTCAGTATTTTGCAGTGTTTTTCGCATTTCCAGAGAATACATCGCCTTATCTGCCTGGGCACGAAGGGAATGTACCGCCGGTCCCTTGGATCGGTTCAACATCCTGGACTGAATAAAGGTCTTGTCGATGTTCACTCCCATCTCACCGCCGAGAGCATCCACCTCCCGCACCAAATGCCCTTTCGAAGTTCCTCCAATATTTGGATTACAGGGCATCAGAGCCACCGAATCCATACTCACTGTAAACACAATGGTGGAAAGACCCATTCTGGCACAGGCCAGTGCAGCTTCGCATCCGGCGTGACCGGCGCCCACCACTACCACATCATATTCTTCTTTTACATGACCCGAAACCTTAAAATCCATTTTTCCGTTCCTTCATAAAATAGTATCATTTTCCCATACAGAACTTTGCAAAGATCTCATTCACCAGATCGTCCTCCACACTTTCCCCAATGATGGATCCAAGGGAAGTATAGGCATCCATAAGATCGATGGAATAAAAATCCTCCGGCATCCCACTTACAATACTCTGAAGCACAAGAGTCAGACTTTCTTCTGCCTTCAACAAAGCAAACTTATGACGTTCGTTGGTGATATAGATCTCATCATTTTCCCGGATGCTTCCATGGAAAAAAAGATCCT
>CADBOX010000494.1 GCA_902796415.1 uncultured Lachnospiraceae bacterium | reverse complement strand
TTGTCAGATTTTCTCTGGTATCTGCGCAATCTGCTGATTCTGAAGGATCCCCGTGCCGGGGAAGATAATCTGGAGATGTCATCCCAGTCCATCCAGGAATTAAGGGAGGACAGCTGGCGTTGCGATACAAATACCCTGCTTCGTTTCATCCGTATCCTGTCAGAACTGTCAAATGAGTTGCGTTATACCACCCAGAAAAGGATCCTGCTGGAGGTCGGATTTATCAAACTGTGCCAGCCCCAGATGGAAACCGGCACAGACAGTCTGTTAGACAGGATCCGCGTCCTTGAGGACAAATTGGAAAACGGGGTTTTCTTATCCCCGGACCAGATAGGTCAGCCTTCCTACGCAGGGCAGAAGGGATCCGGACAGATGAATCCGTCACCCCGCCCCAGAGTTCTCTCCGGAGACCAGGCAGAAAAAGAATTAAAACATCGTTTCTCCCCCGCCCAGGTGGCAGACCTGAAAAAGATTGCCTCCAAATGGCAGGAGATCATCGGTGAATTTGCTCCGCCCATGCGGATCCAGCTTCGGAAAGCCCGCCTGGCAGTAGCCGAGAACAGCGAGGTCATGCAGCTCATTTTCAAGGAGGATGACAAGCTGTCCAAGAGCTATTTCGAGCAAAACAACCACGAAAATCTGAATCTTTTATCGGAGATGGTAGCGGAACAGACCGGAAAAGAAGTGACATTTCAGTGCATTTCCGAAAGTACCGTAGCCAAGGCGACCACAAACCCCATCAACTTAAACTCCATCCACCTGGTAAAAGTAGAAGTGGACGAGGAAGAGTAAATATGGTATCTTAATGTGGTGACTGATATTGAAATGAATTATGGAGGAATTATTATATGGCAAAAAGAGGCGGCGGTTTCCCAGGTATGGGAAATATGAATAATCTTATGAAACAGGCGCAGAAGATGCAGCGTCAGATGGAAGAGACACAGAAAGCACTGGAAGAGAAGAGCTATGAGGCCAGTGCCGGCGGTGGTGTTGTCACAGTGACAGTCTCCGGAAAGAAGGAAGTAACTTCCGTGAAGATTGCTGAGGAAGTGGTAGATCCCGATGATATCGAGATGCTGGAAGACCTCATCGTCGCTGCTACCAATGAAGCGCTTCGCGCCATGGAAGCAGACAGCCAGGCACAGTTAGGTAAATTTACCGGTGGTCTCGGAGGATTTGGTTTCTGATGAACTATTACAGCAAACCGATTACAAACCTGATCGATGAGTTGAAAAGGCTTCCGGGTATCGGAGGAAAATCCGCCCAGCGTCTTGCCTTCCACATCATCAATATGCCGGAAGAGCATGTAGAACATCTGGCAAGCGCCCTGGTGGAAGCCCGGAAGAAGATCCGCTACTGCAAGGTCTGCTGTACTCTGACAGATGAGGAAGTCTGCCCGATCTGCTCCAGCAGCAAACGGGATCACAGTACCATCATGGTGGTGGAGCACACCAAAGACCTGGCTGCCTATGAGAAAACCGGTCAGTATAATGGAGTGTACCATGTTCTTCAGGGTTCCCTGGTCCCGAGCCTGGGCAAAGGGCCGGATGATATCCGTTTTAAAGAATTGGAGACCCGGGTAGCCGAGGGCAATATCAAGGAAGTGATCCTTGCCACCAATTCCAGTCTGGACGGCGAGGCAACCGCCATGTATATCACGAAGAAGCTGAAGCCCTACGATCTTAAGATCTCGCGAATCGCCAGTGGAGTCCCCATCGGAGGAGAACTGGAATACATCGATGAAGTGACCCTCTCCAGAGCTCTGGACGGGAGAATAGAATTGTGATGATAGAAATAAAAAAGATTTCCTGTCTTATCTGACAGGAAATCTTTTTCTTTCATATAAGAGGCGCAGACCGGATTTGAACCGGTGGATACTGGTGTTGCAGACCATTGCCTTACCACTTGGCTACTGCGCCATATGACTCCGAGGAGATTTGAACGCCTGTTACCGCCGTGAAAGGGCGGTGTCTTAACCACTTGACCACGGTGCCATAACTCCCCGAGTAGGACTCGAACCTACGACAGCGCGGTTAACAGCCGCGTGCTCTACCGACTGAGCTATCGAGGAATATATAGGAACAGAGTTAGCCTCTGTAACTTTCAGGGTGTGCCCTGAAAACCACATACAGTATATCACATCTTTTTGATTAAAAGCAAG
>CADBOX010000493.1 GCA_902796415.1 uncultured Lachnospiraceae bacterium | reverse complement strand
CGGCTTATCATATTCAGCATGCATCGCTCCTGATGAGATAAGCTCTTTCAACAGGAGTATACGATCTTCCATATCAATGCCTTCCTCATTCTGCTTGATCGGGAAAGATCTAATAACTACTTCTGTCTCGTTATCCCGCAAAAGATAAGCCGAATTGCTACACATAACATGCCGGTCTCCATAGACGAGACGTTGTCCCATAGAATCTTTAGAGAGGTGCGCATCGTCTGCTTCCTTCAAATATGGCATATAAGTATTCGAAGACCACTGAGATCTTGTTTGCATTACGGAGAACATGTACGGTTTTACCGTAACATCGTTATTGCTGTACTTTCCATAACTTCCGGGACGGAAAACATCATACTTGACATAATAATACCGCCACGGATACAGCCCTGAAGATTCACAGGAAGAAATAAAATCATCCCTTATTTCCATTAAGCTTTCGTTTGTGAAAGACTCCGCCTTTGACAGTAATTCAATTAGGATGTTCTTGGTTTTCTCAAATCCACTTTTGCCGCTTCTATGGAACAATTCATCCCAGGCAAGTTGCATGCTCTTTGAGGCGTACTGCCAGCGCCACTTGTTTCGCTCCTGTTGACCATAATCACCAATGGACATGAGCGCACAATCAATCAGATCCCATTTACATGAGAACAGAGATGCAAATCGTTCAGCATAATCAACATGATCAAGACCGACAACACTGATCTGACCTTTAAGGTAAGGATTATCCTCCAGTGCATACACGAGCACGGACTGTTCCGGATGTTGCTCAAGAAATACTTTCTTTTCTTTCTCTTCGGCGATTTGATTAACATTATAATTGATGTCAATACTGTCACTGATCTCACCAGTTAGCATGATGGCATCCGTTTGCTGAAGGATGGCAGGCAGACGATTACGGTCAATTCTATCACTGACCTCATCTTCGGAATTTTGAATCAGATTATTGATGGATCGCAATCTAACAATAAATTCCGTATGTGTTACTTTTTCCCGGTTTCGCAAGAAACAAGTCACTGCATAGAGGAGTACGATACGATTAAGAGGGAACTGTCTTAACCGCCCGCTCTTATCTGCGTAGGAATGTAGGCAGTCTTCAAAAATGTCTATCTTATTCCTGGAATCCACTACGATTTTTCCATCTTCATGAGTGTGGGACATACAGGACTGGAGAAACTCTGTAGGGCTGTCAAAACCTTCAATATGACACCAGCAGTCAAAGTAAGATTCGAGCAGTTCAATGTTATGCCGTACTTTATCGATATTTCCAGAATAGTAATCTGCCAGCATATCAAATTCATCAGAACTTTTTCCCTGCGGCGATTCGCCGCTCTGATAGCAGATCACATCACAGATAAAGCGAAAATACTTTAAAAACTCATCATCGGTGACCATATCCTCTTCACTGCCATTGCCTGAATCACGGTACCGCCAAAGCAAATCTGTCCAATCCCGATCCACCTTACGCATAATTCGTTTAGCAGTTTCATCGTTAACGGAATGGATGCACCGCTCAAGCTCTGCTTTGAAGTGCTCAAAGCGCGTTAGCGGCTTACCACGGGAATTCATCTTGATATACAGTTCATCAGTCAATCCCATATCTTTAATGGGCAAAAAATAGAAGGTAATAGCGCCGCTTTTCAACTTTTCCCATAACCCATCAACATCCTTGAATTTGTCATCAATAGCATCCAGCATCACCAGCATAGAACTGATTGTAGGATCTTTCTGCCAATCCAGAGGGAACCATGCCTGATCAATAATCTCCTCTGACAAAGAAGAGTTAAATGATGGAGTGAATTTCGTCAGTTCCTTACAGAAATATCTGGCGCTATACCGTGTCTCATAACCAAAATTGGAGAGAAAGGCAGATTCCTCTTCAGAGACATTTGCTTTTTTTGCTGCGTACCAATGCAGGAGGAATAACGTTGTAAGCCGTTGTTGCCCATCAAGAGGCGTCATCACGCCGTTTTCATCGATATCACCATAAACGAAATCCAGTGTGATCGGCTCCGACAAAGCCGCATACAGTGAGTCCAAAAATCTGCTCCGGACACGCTCAATCTCTGAATCAAGCCTGCCTTGGGCATAGTCTCTCTGTATAATTGGAATGATAATCTTCTGAAGACGAACATCCTCCTGACCATCGGTAAAGGCGGTTTCAAAAATATCAATAAACGAATGCAGAGTGCTATTCATATTACAATTCCTCCGCCATAGTGATTGGCTCCGAAAGATACGGAGCAAGTACCTTATTCAGTGCCTTGATATAAGCAATTCGGTCAGCCTGTCCCCAGAAATGAAGCTGATTATCTTCCGATGGCGTGTAATACTTGAGAAATACCATTTTTGTACAGAATGGGATATACTGGCCTTCTTTGTCCATCTCAACAATCAAGTTCCGTTTCACATCAAATGTAGAATTATTCAGCGCAGCATTATCGTCGGAACGCAGCAATGCAAGATTACTGATGGAGTGCAGATATTCTGCGTTTCCCTGAACTGACAGCAACTCCACAACTTTCTGCTGTAGTTCATCAAATACTGCACGATCCAGCTTTGTTTTTTCGATGGCGGTCTGCATAGCATTGATTAGCGTTTCATCATTTGAAACAGCTCTGACAGAAGGAATGTGGAGGGTTAACCACTCTTTCCACATCTCCTGTGTACGAAGACCATCTGACTGCTGCGCATGGATGTGTTCCAGCGACCATGCTACCTTACCCTTTTGATCAAACTTGAACTTGTCGAACGGGAACCACTGCGTGTTTTCACCATTTAATCGGACAGACTCAACATTAAACAATAAAAGCAGCGTAGTGATCCTTTTATAATCCAACGGCTTTTCATAGCTCAGATCAGCATAATTTCCCTGAATAGCGATGCTTTCACTTATATAAGAATCCAGTGCAGAACGGAATCCCTGCTTTGTCTTTCCGACTGAGATGTTGAAAATACTTTGAAGCGTCTGCTTCTCCGAAGCAATGAGATAACCAATCTTGTGGTAAAGTTCATGGTTCTCATACCAGTCCTTCAAGATGAGAAAAGTGCGCTGTATCTTTCGCCACAGTTCTTCCAGGGATATTGTCTTTCCCATCTCATCCAGTTTAAAGAAGGTATAATACTTCTCTCGGTTATCTACAGGCTTCTCAGAAATTAAATCGAGAATCAGATCAATTCGTGTCTGGTAGCGGGCATTCGCACGATTGGTCAGAAAATACCATAGAGAATCATCGTGGAGTTCCTTCTCCATATCATCCCACTGAAGCGAAATTTCCTCTTGCTTTTCACGATCTGTTTTACTTTTCCCATCGCTACTTAAAAACATAGCCTTCACAAGCTCGGCGCTGGTAAGTGGGATCTTGCCTATGTTCAATCGCGTAAACAAAGAGATCGCATCCTCATTTTCGCCAACCTCATACCAGATGATTTTCACATCTTCCTTGAAGTATTCAAAAACGTGGAGTACACGGATCTGCATGTCCTCCTCAAACCATTTCTTTATGGTCTCATATGCATTTGCGATAAACCAGAAATCAATATTTTCATCCCGACGACTAAGATCAATCGACTGAAGAAAATCAGCAGAATTGTCCCTTGTCTCATATACAAGATTAAAAGCAGGCTCATTGAAGAATGGATTGACATTCTTCATATAACGATAAATCAGATAGAGTGTCGTCAAACGCTGCTGGCCGTCGATCAACTCATAAGAAGTATCGCTTTTCCTGACAACAACCGGCTGGAGACAGTAGTTTTTCTTCCCATTTGAATAAACATCATTAAGGAGGCGAAGCACTTCATCTTCACCCCAGCGATACCCCCTCTGGTACGATGGAACGTAAAAAGTCCCCTTAATCTCGCTTACTAGTTTGGTTTCCAATAGAATCTGGTTATTCTCCATCTCAATTCCTCATTCTGCTAACAATTCAAGCGTTTTACCGTCGTCGTTCTTCCGTATTTATTCTGATCTGTCATGCCCCTCTCCACATCACCGTTCCGAATCAGTACGGTCTGATCGCTTCCCATCAGGAAAACTGTTAAAAAAGATCTTCTCAACATCTGGCACGTCACACCTCTTTTACGCGTCTGCAAACATTTTAATTATGAAGACAATAGTTCCAGTCAACCCTGCTACAGAAGTAGCAGAACCTTTTTCTAAAGAGCTCTTCTTAACTATATGGTTTTTGGGACCATATTGTCAATATTTATGAAGCACCAGGGGAAAATTATTTGTTAATAGCCATAGATGAAGTGTGGTATGATGGAGGTGAGAGGCACAAGGATACAAATATCACGTTTTTTGAAGACGAGCACACCTGAATCTGATTTTTTCCACATTGATGGAGAAATGAAGCCACGCCAGGGATTTATCGTGTGACCAACGAATAAAGCCCACAGGGGGTTTTATATCCCTGCAGGCTCTGTTCATTATTTTCATTCTCAATG
>CADBOX010000492.1 GCA_902796415.1 uncultured Lachnospiraceae bacterium | reverse complement strand
TAGAAGCTTCTGCTGCAGGAACCTGTAAAGCGCTCTCTGCGGATGTAACTGCCGTTTTCATCCTTCTCGTCGGTATCCCTGCTGGTGGTCGCCTGTACGGTCAGGTATCCATCCTTCAGTTCCAGATGCAGATCATCTTTCTTAAAACCAGGCAGAACAATATCTACTTCGTAATGGTCCTCTGCTTCATGGACATTCAAGAGGGGATGAAGCGGTATGATTATAAGGATCGATGAATTGTCTGATGTGCCCATATACCAGCAGATAAGGAACCAGATCGTGATGGGGATATCCTCAGGGGAACTTGAGGCAGGAGAGCAGCTGCCGACGGTACGTGCCCTGGCCATGGAAATGGGGATCAATACCATGACGGTAAGTAAGGCATACCAGCTGTTAAAAACGGAAGGCTACATCATGACGGACAGGAAGAACGGAGCCAGGATACGAAGTGAGATCGAGAAACAGGGCAGAATCAGTACTGCTAACCGGTCGGAGCTTAAACGCATCGTATCGGAAGCCAGACTTTCGGGCGTACCGAAGAATGAGATAATAAAGCTCGTAAATGAGTATTACGGAGGATAAAGAAATGTCTGCAGTGTTTGGATGATAATGTTTCTGTGCGTGGTATCAGTACTTTTATTCAATCTTTTTACATATATCCTCTTAAATGGAAGGCCAGGAGATTTTTCAGTGGACGGAACGAACGGCAGCAAGCTGTTCCTTGATCCACAGACAAAGGAATTGATGAAATAGTATATGCATTATGGGAGGAAGCTGTTTCATGAATTATTTTATCGAGGGATTACAGGGAAGCGGAAAGAGCACCCTGGTGGATAAAGTTGCAAAGAAGTATCCGGGCTGCACTGTTTTTCGTGAAGGAGATTATTCACCGGTGGATCTGGCATGGTGCGCATATGTTTCGGAAGAAGAATATCAGTCAATAACTGATAAATATCGTGATATATGTACGCTTATAGAAGAAAAAAGTCATACCGAAAATGATCACAGGATTATATGCTATACGCAGGTGATTACCGATATTTCGGGGTTTCATAAGGACCTTGAACAATATGAGATCTATAATGGGCGTCGTTCTCTTTCAGAGTTTAAAGAGATTGTCTTTTCCAGATATAAACGATGGAACGGTAAAAATATGATTTTCGAATGCGCCCTTTTTCAGAATATCATAGAGGATATGATTCTTTACCGAAATGCATCCGATCAGGAAATCATGGAGTTCTACAGCGAACTGGAAGAAGTAATCCGTGACAGAAATTTTCGTATATTGTATCTGGAGACGGATGATATAGAAGATAATATCCAGGTCATAAGAAAGGAACGTTCGGATGATAACGGAAATGAAATGTGGTTTCCTCTTATGCTGGCGTTTTTTGATACGTCTCCTTATGCCATAAAAAGAGGCATATCCGGTGAGGAAGAACTGCTTAAACATTTTGCGCACAGACAGGAACTGGAGCTGCGCATCTGCAATGAGTTTTTTTCGGACAGGCTTGTCTTATTAAGATCCAAATCTCTTTTTTCATTTTCATTGGAGAAGAAATGTGATAAAATACCAATAATTGAAATGACCTTTGAATGAGGATCATTTAGCAAGGATCGCATTTCATGGAGGATAAGAAATGGCTACAGGAAGAATGGAATTTCACGCTGACACCATCATGCAGCATGCCAATTTCTGCTACGTGCTGCCAAACGATTTCATTATGGAGGAAATCAAAGATCCACGACACTACGACAGGCCGACAATATCACTGATCCTGCTCCATGGATTAACAGGAACTGACACAGATTGGCTTTACGGCGGGGTCGCTCAGGAAATATCCAAACAGTACAATCTCGCCGTTTTCATGCCGACCGTCGGCAATTCCTATTACCTTGACCGTGGATACGCTGGCGGCAATTATGCCTCATTCATAGGGGAAGAATTGCCGGACTACATCAGGAAAACATTCGGATATTGCCAGTCGCGTGAGAAAACCATGATAGCAGGACTGTCCATGGGCGGCTTTGGGTCGATCCACACGGCACTGGCATTTCCTGAAAACTTCTTCTCCTGCATCGCCCTTTCTTCAGGATTAGTGATACGTGAGATAGCTGAAACAGGAACCCGGAAAACCAGTGTAATGCCGGATCAGATGGTAAGGGATATCTTCGGGGATCCCAAAACGCTTCTGGCATCAGATAAGAATCCGGAAGTGCTTTACCGCCGGTTGAAAAAAGAAGGGAAAGAAATCCCGTCTATCTACCTTGCCATAGGAACAGAGGATTTATTGTATGAAAACAATCAGGAATTCCGCTCTTTCCTGGAGAAGGAAAACGCTGATTATTATTACGAAGAAGGTCCGGGAGTACACAACTGGGATTTCTGGAACGAATATCTCCCGAAAGGAATAGAATGGGCTATCAGTCATCCTGTATAAAGATGCTATTTCGCCAGGAAGATATTTCCACAAGCGAAATGATCTATTACAGGCATCTGAAGTGCAGCTCGGCCCCCTGCGGTCAAAACATGCCAGATTGATCGATATAAAGCAGCAAAATGGCATGACATATGAACAGATAGGAATCGAGATGCATCGTGCTCCAGGGACAGTCAGCAGATTTAGTCATCAAGTTTCAAGGATTTATGATCAAGCCTTCGGAATAAAAAACGACCTTAAAGTCGTATGTGAGGAAAATGATATGGATAAAACAAAAAATATGACTGTTGGCAATCCTTTCCGGCTGCTCTTCTTGTTTTCGCTTCCTCTGATGGCTGGAAACGTTTTCCAGGAATTATATACCATCGCAGATACTGCCATCGTCGGCAGGATAATGGGGGTTGATGCTCTTGCTGCGCTTGGAGCTGTATCCTGGAACGTCTGGTTTTTTATGGGTATTATCCAGGGAATGACACAAGGGTTCTCAATTTTGATCGCCCAGAAATTTGGGGCCGGGAAACTTGACGAAATGCGGGAGGCTGCGGGTAATGCTCTTGTTCTCTCTTCTATCAGTGGGATTTTTCTTTTAGTTATTGCCGAACTATCCGTACGGCCTTTTTTATCTCTTATTCGCATTCCATCTGAAATACAAGGTATTGGAAGCCTCTATATACGGGTGCTGTTCTGTGGTTTGCCAGCTGTCGTAGCATATAATATATTCGCCGCTATCCTACGGGCTCTTGGGGATTCAAAGAATCCACTATATGCCATGATTTTGGCTGCATGTACAAATATTGCATTGGATTTTTTGTTTATCTTATTTTTCCATTGGGGTGTTGCCGGCGCTGCGGCTGCAACAGTCTTCTCACAGCTGCTCGCAGCTGTTTTCTGCTTTATAAAAATCAGAAATATACCATCCTTATGTTTTGGAAAAACTGATTTCATTCCACAGATATCTATAATCAGATATATGGAATATCTGGCAATGCCTATGGCCTTTCAGAATCTGGTAATCGCAGTTGGCGGCATTATTGTCCAAGCAGTAGTAAACAGATACGGAGTATCCTTTATAGCCGGTTACACAACCACTACCAAGATGTATGGACTTCTTGAATCAGCGGCTATCTCATATGGTTTTGCGATGGTAACCTATTCCGGGCAAAACATGGGGGCAGGAAATCACAAACGGATATCACAAGGCTTACGCGCCAGCCTTTTAATATCCTTTTTGACTTCTTCTATAATTACTATAACCATGTTCGTATTTGGGAGACAGTTATTAAGCCTGTTTATGGACCCCGCCTCACAGGACGGGTTAGCCGCCCTTCAAACCGGATATCTTTTTTTACGGATCATGGCAGCGTTTTTACCCGTCCTCTATATTTTACATGTGGTGCGAAGCTGTATTCAAGGAATGGGTAACACAGTTATTCCAATGCTCTCAGGGATTTCAGAATTCTTCATGCGTACAGGAACAGCCTTCCTTCTTCCAGCATTTATCGGAGAATTGGGTATTCTTTTCGCAGAAGTAATTGCCTGGTTAGGAGCAGATTTCATTCTCATTCCAGGATATTTTATG
>CADBOX010000491.1 GCA_902796415.1 uncultured Lachnospiraceae bacterium | reverse complement strand
CAGAAATCTGACCGGCGGAACGGAAGAAATTGAGATTGTCTATGAGCCTGATGCAGAAGAAGATCGTCTCTTTGAAAAACTGATGGAAGTAAGAGACAGGGATCTTAAGACAAAAACGACTAACGCGGGACCCCATAGAGATGATCTTTGCGTGATGGCTAACGGGATCGACATTAGGAAATTTGGTTCCCAGGGACAGCAGAGAACAGCGGCTCTTTCCCTGAAATTGTCGGAGATTTATCTGGTAAAAAACAGAATTCATGATACGCCGGTTCTTCTCCTGGATGATGTTCTTTCCGAGCTTGACAGGGGCAGGCAGAATTATCTTCTGGACAGTATTCATGATATTCAAACGATCATTACCTGTACAGGACTGGATGATTTTGTCAGCCATCAGTTTAAAATAAATAAAGTTTTTCGTGTGATAGATCAGAAAGTGTATGAAACAGGGGCCTGAAAGTTCAGTAGTGTTATCATTTTTTTGACAATAAAATGAGCATATGATAAACTGATTATCGAAAACGTTATAGATATACTGGCGTTCACTTTGGATGTAAATGAAAGTTGGTGACGATTGTGGATAAAGAGGAATTTCGAATCAAATTAGATGAGATTAATCACCTTGTAGAAAAAAAGGATTACAAGGGAGCGATGGAAGTTGTTGACAGCATAGACTGGCGCCGTGTAAAGAATGTGCGTACTCTTTGCGTTGTCGGTGAGATTTATGCTGCAAACAAACGTTATGAAGACAGCCGGGATATATTCCTTCTGGCCTATCATCGTGCTTCTATCGGGAAGAATATTCTGGTACGCCTGGTCGAAGTTTCTCTGAAAATGGGAGAAATTGACGAAGCAATGGATTATTATGAAGAATTCTGCTCAGTTGCTCCCAATGACAATACTGCATATATTCTCAGGTACAAGATTCTGAGGGAGAAAAATGCGCCTCTCGATGATCAGATTCAGGTGCTCGAGGAATATAAGAGCAGGGAATTCACCGAAAAATGGTCCTATGAACTGGCAAAACTGTATTACAGAGCCGGTCAGAAGGAAAAAGCCGAGGATATCTGCAATGAAATGATCCTTTGGTTCAGTGAGGGCAATTATGTGATGAAGGCCTATGATCTGAAGATGAGAATGGGCGTCATTACCGACAAAGAGAAAGAAAAGCTGGATCAGCAGCTGGCTCAGAAGGAAAGAGCGGCGAAAAAGGCCAAAGAGAAAGAAATAGAAGAAGAGAAAAAGGAAGAGCCCGAGGAGCCCATCATTGAAGAAGTGATCATTGATACTTCTGTCAAAAAGGACGAATCTTCAGAAAAGAAGGAAGAGCCCGAGGAGATCAGGGAAGAAGAAATCAGCCTGAAAGATTCGGAAGAGGAACCGGAAGATGGAGAAGAAAAAGAATATGACGGAGATGAGTCCGAAGAAGCAGAAGGTGATTCTGAAGAGGGAGGAGAAGATTACCCGGAAGATTCTGAAGGAAGCGGAGAGGGCGGATCTGAAGGCTCTGAAGAGAGTGGAGACGCTGAATCTGAGGACCTTACAGAAAGCGGAGAAGAAGAATCTGAGGACTTTGAAGAGGATGGAGACGAGGAAGAGGATGATGAGGAAGATTCTGAGGATAGCGATGAAGAAGCTTCTGTCGACGATGACTCTTCTGTAATTGACAGTATCGATGTCAGTGACAACAGGGATCTGAATGGTGCTGAGTCTCTGAAAGAGAGAATAACAAAAAGTCTGAGAAGTCTTTTCGGTGGTCATAGAAGAAACGAAGAAATTGAAGAGGATGAAGAAGACTCTGAAGAATATGATGAAGAGACAGATGAATTGACGGAGGATGAAGCAGAGGAAGACGGGGAGATTCTTGATTCTGATTTTGAGGAAGATCTGACGGAAGATGAAGAGTCTGAGGATGAGGAATCCGAAGACGAAGAGTCTGAGGATGAGGAGTCCGAAAACGAAGAGTATGAGGACGAGGAATCCGAAGACGAAGAATATGAGGACGAGGAATCCGAAGACGAAGAGTATGAGGACGAGGAATCTGAAGACGAAGAGTATGAGGACGAGGAATCCGAAGATGAAGAGTCTGAGGATGAGGAGTCCGAAGACGAAGAGTATGAGGATGAGGAATCCGAAGACGAAGAATTTGAAGATGAAGACTCCGATGAGAACATTGAAGAGGCAGATGTTTTAGAAGAGGAAGAGGAAGAATCCAAACCCAAAAAGAAAGCGCATAAAAAGAGAGAATTCAGATTCCCGGAATTCCGTATTCCAAGATCCATGAAAAAGGCTCATATTCCCGAAGTAGTCGAGAAGATGGAGATCCTTGAGAATAATAAGAAAGAAGAAAAAGAGGCGGAAGAAGAACCGAAAGAAGAGTTTAATCTGGAAGATACGATTCTTGCGGCTGCTTTTGCACAGGGAATTGAAATTCCGGGTGCGGAACCGAAAAAACCTGAGACGGAAGAGGAAGATCTGCTTTCTTCAGGAGAAGAAGAAGATGAGTCCGATGAACCGGTGATCATAGAACAGATGATTCATTCCGAGGAAGAAAAATCCATTAAGTCTCTGGAAAAGAATACACGGAATTCTTCTGATTCTTCAAAAGAAGAGGATGAAGAACAGGATGATGTTCCCGATCTTATAATGCCTGACCTCAGTTCTCCTATAGAAGAGGAGGAAGAAGAAGAGTCGGAAGACGATGAAGAAGAGGATGATGTTTCGATAGAAGAAACGATCATAGAAGAAATGGTTGGAAACGGAAGTGACGAGACAGAGGACGATGAAGAAGATGAAGAGGAGGAATCTCTTGTCTCAGCTGTGATGGGAAGTCAGAATGATGAGTCTGATAAAGAGATGGATTTCTATGATGAGGACGATTATTCTGAAGAAGATCTGTTTGAGGATGAACAGATTGACCAGTTTATTTCTTCCATTCATCCCGAATCAGCCCTTTCTCCTGCAGATATCATTCCGAGGGATAAAAATCTGAGTGAAGAAGAGATAAAGCTGTTCTCCTATTTTGTCAAGGTTCCGGGAATGAAAGAACAGATTGTGGATGCCCTCACGGATGTTCAGATGGAGTCGGCGGACAACACTTCGAACAGAGGAAACATTATCGTGATGGGAGGTCCGGAATCAGGAAAAACAAGATTGATTTCGGGACTGATTCCGGCTATCTGCAAAGAACTCAGACTGGAGGCTTCCAAGGTTGCCTATGTTTTTGCAGAGCAGATCAACGGAAAGGATATGGAAAAGATTGTTTCCAGACTTTTCGGCGGTTTCCTGGTAATAGAAAACGCAAATCAGCTGGATCAGGAGACAGCTGTGAATCTTACCAAAGTCATGGAGGGAGATACAAAAGGCATGATCTTCATCCTTGAAGATGATAAGATTGGAATGCGCAAGATGATGGCGAGATATCCGAAGCTTGCGAAAAAGTTTACTTCTATTATCAACATTCCTGTTTTTACCAACGATGAGCTGGCTAATTTCGCCAGAATCTATGCGATGGAAAACGGGTACAGGATTGATACAAACGGAATGCTTGCTCTTTACAATCTGATCAGTATGAATCAGAAGGAAGATATGCCGATGAATGTCGGTGCAGTAAAAGAGATAGTGGATTCCGCTATTCAAAGAAGCCAGGGCGGCATTAAACTCTTCAAGAAGAATGCGGAAAAGAAGAGAATGGATCAGGATGGTTTCATTGTTCTTTACGATAAAGACTTTGGAAAATAAAAAGAAAGTGATGTAGATTGAGATGACCGAACCTTATCTTGGAAATGCAAAGAATACAATCGAAGTGATTAAAAAGTATGACTTTGCTTTCCAGAAAAGGTTCGGTCAGAATTTTCTTGTGGATTCCCATGTTCTGGAAAAAATTGTCAGAAGCGCAGATATTAATAAGGGAGATTGTATTCTGGAAATCGGGCCCGGGATTGGAACACTGACCCAGTATCTGGCTTCCGCCGCAAAAAAGGTGATTGCGGTGGAGATCGATAAAAATCTGATTTCTGTACTTAATGATACATTGAAGGAATGGGATAATGTTGAAATCCTGAACGAAGATATTCTTAAGGTGGATTTGAAAGCACTGTCCGAGGAGAAAAATCAGGGAAACCGCTTTAAGGTGGTCGCAAATCTTCCTTATTATATAACAACGCCGGTGATTATGAATCTGCTGGAGAAGGGTTTTCCTGTGGATTCCATCACTCTGATGATTCAGAAGGAAGTGGCGGAAAGAATTCAGGCGGGTCCGGGCAGCAAGGATTACGGAGCACTTTCGCTCGCGGTACAGTACTATTCAGATGCACATGTGACAGCAAAGGTTCCGTGCAATTGTTTTATCCCAAGGCCGAAGGTGGACAGTGAGGTCATACATCTTCAGAAATATGAAGAGCCTCCGGTGAAAGTGAAGGACAAGGATCTGATGTTCAATCTGATCCGGGCCTCTTTTAATCAGAGGAGAAAGACACTGGCAAACGGAATTAAGAATGCACAGAACCTGCATTTTGGGAAAGAAGAGGTTGAGGAAGCGATCGCAAAATGCGGATTTCCTCCTTCCGTTAGAGGTGAGCAGCTGAGTTTGCAGGATTTTGCTGATCTGGCGGATGCGTTTAGTTAACATAGTATTTGTAATTTGGAACAATTAATAGTATAATGGTTTAAAATTATTTTTAAAGGAAAGAAGGTATTATTATGTCGGAAACAATGAAAGACTACGAACAGGAACTGGAAGCTTCCTTCAAGACGGTTGAAGAAGGAGACATTTTGACAGGAACAGTGATCAGCGTTGACGAAAAAGAAGTTGTTCTTGATCTGAAATATTATGCTGAGGGTATTATTCCTGTGGAAGATTTTTCCAGGGAACCGGGATTTAATGTGAAAGAAGAAGTTCATGTTGGAGATGAAATTTCCGCTACTGTCGTTAAGAAAGACGATGGGCATGGTAATATCCTTCTGTCAAAAGTTGAGGCAAACGATGTTCTTTCCTGGAAAAAGCTTGAAGATCTGAAACAGTCCGGCGAAATTCTTGACGTTACCGTAAAAGGAATCGTCAAGGGCGGCGTTATTGCTTATGTTGAGGATGTCAGAGGATTTATCCCGGCTTCCAAGCTTTCGGATTCTTATGTAGAGGACACCAATGAATACCTGAATCAGACAATCCAGGTTCAGGTTTTTGATGTTGACAAAGAAAAGAACCGCCTGATTCTTTCTGCAAGGGAAGTTCTCAGGAAAAAAGCAGCGGAAGAGAGAAAGAACAGAATCTCAAGCATCGTTCCCGGAACCATCACCGAGGGTGTTGTTGAAACAATCCAGCCTTACGGCGCATTTGTAAATCTGGGCAACGGCATTTCAGGTCTGGTTCATGTTTCCCAGATCAGCCAGAACAGAATCAAAGAGCCGGGTGAGGTTCTGTCCGTTGGTGACAAGGTTAAAGTCAAAGTCATCGGTATTAAAGACGGAAAGATCAGCCTCAGCATCAAGCAGGCTTCAGATTCCGCTCCGAAGGAAGTCGAGAGAGAAGAGCATTTTGAGATTCCGGGATCCAAAGAGAAGGCTACAACTTCACTTGCTTCTCTTTTTGCTAATATCAAACTTGACTGATATCTGTCTTAACTGATATTAATCTCAGCATTCTGGAGGTTTCTGCCGATGAAGAGACAGGAAAAGATTTATATCATCGGACATAAAAACCCTGATACCGACTCAATATGTTCTGCTATTGCTTATGCCGATATCAAAAACAGAACTACTCAGGGAAAAAGATACATTGCGAAAAGGGCCGGACAGATCAATGAAGAAACCGAATATGTTCTTCGCAGGTTCGGAGTTGCGCCGCCTGGTTATGTATCCAATATCGGAACTCAGGTCAAGGATATGGAAATCCAGTCGACACCGGAGGCAGATAAAACCATCTCTCTGAAAAATGCCTGGGACCTGATGCAGCAGCAGGGAATCATGACCCTGCCGATCTGCAATAAAAGCGGAGAGCTCGAAGGTCTGATCACCATCAGCGATATCGCTCAGACTTATATGGACACCACTGACAGCTATCTTCTGTCAAACGCGAGAACCCAGTATCGCCGGATTGCCGAGACGATTGAGGGTATGGTGATCGAGGGCAATGAACATGGTTATTTTGTAAAAGGAAAGGTTCTCGTCTGTACGGCAAGGCCGGATATGATGAGAGATTATATCGAGGAAGATGATATGCTCATTGTCGGCGACAGGGAGGAAGACCACCTTGCAGCGATTGAAGAAAATGTGAGCTGCATCATCGTCGGCATGGGAATCGAAGTTTCCGATACGGTTAAAAAACTGGCCCATGACAAAGATATTGTCATCATCATGTCCCCGTATGATACTTTTACGATTGCAAGGCTTATCAATCAGAGTATTCCGATCAGTTATATTATGAAGAAGGATAATCTGGTCACCTTCAGTACGGAAGATTATACGGATGATATTCAGGAAGTGATTGCGAGAAAGAAGCATCACGCTTTTCCGGTCATCGATAAGAGAGGAAAATGTATCGGAACGATTTCCCGCCGTAACTTCCTTGATATGAGAAAGAAGAAGGTCATCCTGGTTGATCATAATGAAAAGGATCAGGCGGTGGATAATATCGAGAAGGCAGAAATTCTTGAGATTATCGATCATCACAAGCTGGGATCCCTTGAGACAATGACACCGATTTCGTTCCGGAACCAGCCGGTGGGGTGTACGGGAACCATTCTTTATCAGATTTACGGAGACATGAAGTTTGAGATTCCGGAAAAGATTGCCGGACTTCTCTGCTCCGCAATTATATCGGATACACTGATGTTCCGCTCGCCCACCTGTACTTTGCAGGACAAGATGGCGGCCGGAGCTCTGGCGCTGATTGCCGGAATAGACATTGAAAAGCATGCAAAGGAAATGTTCAAAGCCGGAAGCAACCTGAAGGACAAGGCGCCCGAAGAGATATTCTATCAGGATTATAAAAAATTCATTGCGGAAGGAAATGTTACTTTTGGCGTCGGCCAGATCAGTTCCATGGATGCGGATGAACTGGCGATGATCAAGGAAAAACTTTCTCCCTTCCTTGTCAATGAATGCGGAAAGCATGATATCAGTAAAGTCTATTTTATGCTTACCAATATTATCGACGAGACAACAGAGCTTCTTTATTATGGGGAAAACAGTGAGGATATGGCCCGGATTGCTTTCAACAGGGAGGCAAAAGACGGATCGTTTGTTCTTCCCGGTGTCGTATCGCGGAAGAAGCAGCTGATTCCGGCCATGATGGAGGCAGCTGTGCGTATGCAGAGTGATTTTTAAAAAAACTTGCATATAGTATTAAAACCTGTTATAATTCGGTATTGCTTATGAAGGGGCCTTCTTTTTTACAGAAAGAAGAAATAAGAAAACCGAAAGAACAGGATGAGGACAGTTGGGGACTGTGTTCATATATTTCGGGAGTATAACATAATAGAGGTGTAATATGGAACAATATATCATAAAAGGCGGCAATCCTCTTGTCGGTGAAGTAGATATTGCCGGAGCTAAAAATGCCGCATTGGCAATTCTGGCAGCGTCAATCATGGCTGATGAAACTATCACGATCGATAATCTTCCGGATGTCAGGGACATCAATGTCCTTCTGGAAGCGATCGAAGGGATTGGCGCGATTGTCAACAGGGTTGACAGGTCTACGGTCAAGATCAACGGTTCTACCATTCAGAACATCAGCGTTGATTATGAGTATATCAAAAAAATACGTGCCTCCTATTATCTTCTGGGAGCCCTTCTTGGAAAATACAGACATGCGGAAGTCCCTCTTCCGGGAGGATGCAATATCGGCAGCAGGCCGATTGACCAGCATCTCAAAGGATTCAGGGCTCTTGGCGCAGATGTGGATATCCTGCATGGTGCGATTATCGCAAAGTCAGAAAGTCTTCATGGTGCTCATATTTATCTGGACGTTGTTTCGGTTGGAGCGACGATCAATATTATGATGGCTGCCGCGCTGTCTCCGGGAAGAACCATTCTGGAAAATGCGGCGAAAGAGCCCCATGTAGTAGACGTAGCTAACTTTTTGAACAGTATGGGTGCCAATATCAAAGGTGCCGGTACGGATGTAATCCGCATCAAAGGTGTGGAAAAACTCCACAAAACCGAGTATTCCATCATACCGGATCAGATCGAGGCCGGAACATTTATGTTTGCCGCAGCTGCGACAGGAGGAGATGTTACTGTGCGTAATGTCATTCCAAAGCATCTGGAAGCCACCACGGCAAAGCTGATAGAGATAGGATGTGAGGTTGAGGAGTTTGATGACGCGGTGCGTGTCCGGGCTTCCAAAAAGCTTGGCAGAACCAATGTTAAGACCCTGCCTTATCCCGGATATCCTACGGATATGCAGCCTCAGATTACGGTGGCTCTGTCTATCGCCAAAGGGACGAGCATCGTGACAGAGAGTATTTTCGAGAACAGGTTCAAGTATGCCGGTGAACTTGCGCGAATGGGTGCCCACATCAGAGTGGAAGGAAATTCTGCGATTATTGACGGTGTTGACAGACTGACCGGTGCAAGGGTCTGCGCCCCGGATCTCCGGGCAGGAGCTGCTCTTGTGATTGCAGGTCTGGCAGCCGAAGGCATCACGATTGTTGATGATATTGTATATATTCAGCGTGGATATGAAGATTTTGAAGGAAAACTCAGAAGTCTCGGGGCAGAGATCGAGAAGGTTTCCAGTGAAAAAGAAATCCGCAAGTTTCGTCTTAGAGTGGGCTGAAAGGCCTGATCAGTTTTGATAGTATATTATGCCTTGATTTGAAAGGATGAATAGTCTGAAAATGGAGAAAATTTTGTTTACATCGGAATCTGTGACAGAAGGACATCCGGATAAAATCTGCGATGCCGTTTCGGATTCAATTCTGGATGCGCTGATTGCTGAAGATCCGATGAGCCGCGTAGCCTGTGAGACGGTTACTACGACAGGTGTTGTTTTTGTCATGGGAGAAATCACATCCCGTGCTAATATTGATTATCAGAGTATCGTCAGGAAAACCATCCGTGAGATCGGTTATGACAATTCCGAGTACGGATTTGATGCTGATACCTGTTCTGTGATTATTGCTCTTGACAAGCAGTCTGCCGATATCGCAATGGGTGTCGACAAGGCACTGGAATCAAAAGAAAATGAGATGAATGAGGACGAGCTGGATCAGATTGGCGCAGGCGACCAGGGAATCCAGTTTGGTTATGCCACCAATGAAACGGAAGAATATATGCCGTACGCGATCAATATGGCTCACAAACTTGCGTTTCAGCTTGCAAAGGTCCGTAAGGACGGAACGCTTCCTTATCTGAGACCGGATGGAAAAACGCAGGTGACGGTGGAATATGATGAGGCAGGCACTCCGAAGAGGATTGATGCGGTTGTGTGCAGTACTCAGCATGATCCTGAAATTACGCAGGATCAGATCCACAGAGATATCAAAAAGTATGTGTTTGACAGGGTCATTCCGACTGATATGGTCGACGAAGATACCAAGTATTTTATCAATCCGACAGGACGTTTCGTGATTGGCGGACCTCATGGGGACAGCGGACTGACCGGACGTAAGATTATTGTCGATACATACGGCGGAACAGGCCGTCACGGCGGCGGTGCTTTTTCGGGCAAGGATTGCACAAAGGTGGACAGATCTGCTGCCTATGCGGCAAGGTATGTGGCTAAGAATATTGTCGCAGCAGGCCTGGCGGACAAGTGCGAAATTCAGCTTTCGTACGCTATCGGAGTTGCCCATCCTACTTCTATTAATGTGGAAACATTCGGTACCGGCAAGCTGAGCGATCAGAAGCTGGTTGAAATCATCCATGATAATTTTGATCTCCGTCCGGCGGGGATTATCAGGATGCTGGATCTTCGCAGGCCGATCTACAGGCAGACAGCAGCGTACGGGCATTTTGGACGTACGGATGTGGACCTGCCATGGGAGAAACTGGATAAGGTGGATGAGCTGAAGAAGTATTTAGATTGATGAAAATGATGGGGGGCGGGGGTACGCCGCCCCTTTTTTTTCGAGGTAGTCATTTATGAAACTGAAATCAAGAATGATAATTGCTTTTGTGATGGTTATCCTCGTGCCGCAGATTTTGTTCGCTGCGGCTTTGTTTGCTTTCGTCCGCAACCAGCCGCCCGAAGCACGGCCCACCGGCGGTATCACTTCTTATGAGATTTCCATTTCCGCGAAGACCCCGGATGGCCGGCCGGTTAATCTTATGGTCAGGGATCTTTTTGTGACTACTTCTCTGATTCTTATTTTCACTTCATTGGTGGTTGGTATCTGGATTTATCAGAGTATCTCAAAGCCTCTTGTAAATCTCCGAAAAGCGACACAGAACATTAAGGAGGGAAATCTGGATTTTGCCATAGAGGCCGAAGGAAAGGATGAATTCTCCGAGCTTTGCAGGGATTTTGATGAAATGAGAATTCGTCTGAAAGAATCGGCGGAGGAAAAACTGCTTCTTGATAAAGAGAATAAGGAGCTGATCAGCAATATTTCCCATGACCTGAAAACACCGATTACCGCAGTAAAAGGCTATGTGGAAGGAATTATGGACGGTGTTGCCGACACGCCGGAAAAAATGGACCGGTATATCAAAACTATCTATAATAAGACTATAGAGATGGATCATCTGATCAATGAGCTTACGTTTTATTCCAAGATTGACACCAACCGTATCCCTTATACCTTCAGCAAATTGAACGCGAGGGATTATTTTTCGGAATGTGCGGATGAAGTGTCCCTCGAGCTGGAGACCAGGGGAATCAGGCTGATTTATTCCAACTATGTGGATAAAAATGTCTTTGTGATCGCTGACGGGGAACAGATCAGAAGAGTGATTCATAACATTATCGGAAATGCCATCAAATATATGGACAAGCCGAACGGCATCATCCAGATGAGATTGAAGGATGTTGGAGATTTTGTCCAGGTGGAGATTGAAGATAACGGTAAAGGCATCGATGCAAAAGATCTGCCTTATATTTTTGATCGGTTTTATCGGACCGACGTTTCCAGAAATTCTTCCAAAGGAGGAAGCGGAATCGGTCTTTCCATCGTTAAAAAGATTATGGAGGACCATGGCGGGAAGGTTTGGGCGACCAGCAAGCCGGGAATTGGAACAATCATGTATTTTGTACTGCTAAAATATCAGGAGGTACCGGTGTAATATGAGTAGAATTCTGATCATTGAGGATGAAGAGGCGATTGCCGATCTTGAAAAGGACTATCTGGAGCTTTCCGGCTTTGAGGTGGAGATCGAGCACGGCGGCGAGAAGGGCCTTTATCGTTCCATCAATGAAGACTTTGACCTGATCATCCTTGACCTGATGCTGCCGGAGATAGATGGATTTGAGATTTGCCGTAAGGTTCGCGAGGTAAAAAATATCCCGGTGATCATGGTTTCGGCAAAAAAGGAAGATATCGATAAAATCAGGGGACTGGGCCTCGGCGCGGATGATTATATCACAAAACCCTTCAGCCCCAGCGAACTGGTGGCGCGTGTCAAAGCGCATCTGGACAGATATAACCGCCTTGTCGGCAGCCGGCCTCAGAACGATATCATTGAAATCAGGGGGATCCGGATCGATAAGAGCGCGAGGAGAGTCTGGGTCAACGGGGAAGAAAAGACGTTTACAGGAAAAGAGTTTGACCTGCTCACTTTTCTGGCGGAGAACCCCAATCGTGTTTTCAGAAAAGATGAACTGTTCAGGGAAATATGGGATATGGAATCGGTGGGAGATATTGCCACGGTGACGGTCCATATCAAAAAGATCCGCGAAAAAATAGAGTTTAACACGGCGAATCCTCAGTATATTGAAACAATCTGGGGCGTTGGCTATCGATTTAAAATGTAGAAATCATGGAACAATCTTTATATCAGAAACTTTATCATTATCATGAGGAGGATATCTATCCTTTTCATATGCCAGGGCACAAGAGAAATCCGGTTTTTAAGGCCGGGTTTTTTCCTGTGGAGGAGGATATCACCGAGATCACGGGTTTCGATGATCTGCACCACGCGGAAGACCTGATCAAGTCGGCTGAAGAATATGCGGCTGCTCTTTTTGGAAGCAGGGAGGTTTTCTTCAGCATCAACGGCAGTACTGCTGCCATCCTTGCAGCGGTTTCGGCGGCAGTTAAAAAGGGCGGAAAAATAGTTGCTGCCAGAAACTGCCACAAATCTTTTTACCATGCACTCTATCTGAGGGAGATTGATCCTGTCTGTGTTTTCCCTGAAGTTTTGGATGAATCCGGGATCTGTGGAAGCATCTGTCCTGCTGCAGTGGAAAAAGCGCTGGAGGAGAATCCGGATGCGGAGGCCGTTTTTCTGACATCACCCACATACGACGGGGTAGTCTCGGATATCCGGTCTATCGCTGAAATTGCGCACAGGCATTCGGTTCCTCTGATCGTGGATGAGGCTCACGGCGCCCACTTTATTTTTTCGGATTATTTTCCTGAATCATCGATTCAGTGCGGGGCGGATCTTGTGATCCACAGTATTCATAAAACT
>CADBOX010000490.1 GCA_902796415.1 uncultured Lachnospiraceae bacterium | reverse complement strand
TAATTCTTGTTTTCAGCAGCTGAAAGAGCAATGATCCTTCTTCGTAGGTTATATATACGGAACACATCCAAAATGTCACACAGATCATGGTCAGAAAGGCGTTCATGATGCCACTCCTTCAATAATTCGAGAAGGAAGGAATAGGCCGTTGTGACATTTAGGCGGTTTAGATCCTGAAGCAGACGGTCTATATCCGAATTTCCAGATGCACCTCCCGGAAGAATCATCGCATACAGTGTGGCGCTTTCTGAAAGATCTTTCAGCAGGTTCTGGGCATCGCTTTTTTCAAACATCTTCTTGAAGAGACTGTAAAGCTCCTTATAGTTGCTTTCTTTTGCCTTCAAAAACGACCGATGTTCTTTGGCCTGCATATAGTCACGGATAAAATCTGAAACCTGGCCAGGAACTGATTTTTCAATATGAAGCCAGTATTGGTTATACAGAAAATCCTGCTTATTTGCGTTGAGTCCAAGAAGAAGATAATTTCTGACCAGATCAGCAAGAGATAATGGCTTTCCAAGGGAATTCATGGATTCAAAAATTTCCTGTGGATTTTCCCAGGCATTCTTCTCTGGATCAAGCTCTATCGTGATCACACTAAATTTGCTTAACCCTTTATCCACAAGGACGCCCAGATCACCCCCTTCTTCCTGATAACTGGTCAGTTTGTTGAAAAAATACTTGTAGTTTCTGTAAACAGCAGACTCCTTTTCCTTGTCCGTAAGTGGATCGGACAGGATGATATTCTTATAGGCAACCCAGTCAGTTTCTACCTGCTTTAGCTTGATTTTGTACTCGTTATCTCCAGAAACTCGGTTATTCTTCAGGTACTTTGAGTCAATAAAATCGCCAAGCTCATCACCAAGAATATCCCTCAATGCAACGAGAAACAGCATAGTAGTTGTAATCCTCTGCTGCCCGTCGATCAGAACGAGTTTGCTGGGCTGTCCGAAGACTGCCTCTGTCTGGAAATAAGTAACTGATCCAAAAAAGTGTTCGCTGTATGTCCCACTCTTGTTACGTCCGGCAGTTTTTAGGATATCTTCATAGAACACTTTGCACTGATCATCTGTCCATTCGTAATTCCGCTGATACGGAGGAATAAAAAAGGTGACGTCATTGTTTGACAGTATATCCAAGAGTTTTGTTTCGTTCGGTTTCATTTCTCCTCCTTCACGCTGACAAATGTCAGGCTATAATCTTACCGCCAGTCGTATAGCTTGTAGAACGTCTGGAAACTTTCAAATTAAAAATAGGAATCGTATAGCTTATACTTCCCGTACATTATTCTGTCATTCTCATCGAACTCAGCTTCGATAACACTTATCGTGCACCGCTCCTTAGTTGCATCAAATATTCTTTTTGCCTCTACCTTCGCAGTGTCCAGATCATCATATTTACCAAGCATCTCTCTATTATCGCCCTTTACTCTTAAAACTGCAAACATATCTCGTCCTCTCCTTACCTGGAACAATCTCACCAACCTGTTAACATATTTGATGCGCATCTACTTTCCTGAAATGACAAGCTTCTGTAAAAAAGCAACGTCATCCTCATCGTTAACAATATGCATCTTACGATGGCAGTTTGGACAGAGCGCAACAACATTATCTACTGCATCTGCGCCTCCCTGTGAAAGCCATATAATATGGTGTGATTCAAGATATGGCTCTCCGTTGCTGTTTTCAAAAGGAGCATTCTGGCAACAGAGTTGACACACGCCTCGTGCTCTTCTTCTAGCATAAACCGAAATGTACGGATCTCGTATATATCTCGCAGTCGTCACTGGCCTATTCTCTGGATACAATTCTCCGCGACCTACAGCAGCTGCTCTTAATGATTCATAATCAAGCTCAAGCGCATGTTTTTCTCTTTGTTCTACACTGTAAGATTCATCTAAAGGCGGTATAAGTCGCTTGTAGAAAATTGGGGAATACACATTATTTATAAATTTTTCCAATTTTTTTACAGTGATAGGACCGTTAACAGTGTTTACAATAAAATCTTCATGCAAATCAGGCTGAGTATATTCGAATTCTCCATAATATGATAATCTTCTACGACTGTCTCTTCTGACTCCCCCTGTATTTACAAAGTAAGACCAAGGTTGTTCACCACGTCCCACAGTACATGTATTCCATGCCATCGTAGCACAAGTATCTTTTGTGTTGCGTGTATTAAAAGAATGTGCCAATATCCCGACTATAACCTGTGGATACTGGTATATTAATGGGTCGCGTGATTTTGTACGATAATAGTCATTATATGTAAGCAATGCAACAGCTAACCACGCTGCCTCACGAGATATAATCTCCGGTTCTTCATTTTGAACTGGAAGCTCCATGTGTCGTAAGAAATAATAGTAATTCAATAATACACCTATGATTTGATCCTTTGTTTTATAAGGTGTTCTATTATTCCATCCGGAATCCAGTAATCCTTGAACCAGTTCATCGACATCATACCCCGAATAATCTTCAGGACAGCACAACCAGTAATAATGATAATACTCATTATCCTGTCCTCGTATGAAAAACTTATCTTTTGCTGTTTCAGCTCCATCAACTGTAGCTTGTATTATCACGTAATCGCTTATTGATATATTGAAAATCTTCTCTGTCCGTTGATGTATTTCTGGCCGTGTAAACAGAATGTCACTCAATTTGAAGTTATTAAAATCAGCATGTTTTTCCAGCATCAAAGACATCCAAGCACATGCAACTTTTTTAGTTCTTCGCATCATGGCACATTCCTCTATTCCCGCCAAAAAATGCAATCACCTGTTCTGCTTCTTCTCTGTAATCTTCGCCCCATTCATTACAGACGGAATTCTTTTCAATCATCTCCTGTAACTGTTTGATGGACTCCGTAAACAACTG
>CADBOX010000489.1 GCA_902796415.1 uncultured Lachnospiraceae bacterium | reverse complement strand
TCTGTTCGAGCGGTTAGCTCAGTTGGTTAGAGCGTTGCGTTGACATCGCAAAGGCCGATGGTTCGAGTCCATTACCGCTCACAGAAAGCAGATTGAAAAATCTGCTTTTTTCTTTTTCCCGGAATGTCATCCGGTTCCATCCTGATGAGAAATACCCGCATCAATGAAAACAGTTGTAAGGCGGTTCCTCATTTCCGATTTATGATTTATAATGTATAGATGATAGCAGTCGTTGAAAATATTACTTATGGAGAAATGATATGAACGAAATTTATGTTACAGGACACAAAAATCCTGATACGGATTCCGTAGTCTCCGCAATTGCATATGCATCTCTTCGCAATTCTCTCGGCGACCGTAACTATGTAGCGGCACATCTTGATCATATCAATGATGAAACGCAGCGTATTCTGGATTACTTCGGTTTTGAACCTCCGATGCGTCTGCGGAATGTCCGCACCCAGATCAGTGACCTGGAATTTGACACTCCCCCTGCCCTCAATTCCTCTGTTTCCATCGACCGGGCATGGAATACGATCCAGGAATACGGCATCTCCAACATTCCTGTCATCAATGAAGACGGAACTTTATATGGTGTGATATCTTCCGAAAACATCACGGAATATAACATGCTTGCCAATGAAAACGGCAGTATCGATGACGTTCCCATCTTCAACCTGCTGAGTGTACTGGAAGGACGGCTGATCAACGATGCCCATGAAAAAGTTACCATTTCCGGTGAAATCGTCATCGCGCTTCCGCTTTCCTGCGAACAGCTTCTCTTCCAAAAGAAAGAAAGCATCGTTCTGTGCGGAAGCCAGCCGGACATTATCCGGCGGGCACTGGATATCGGCGTGGAATGCCTGATCATATGTCAGGCGGAAGTGGATCCTGCCTGGGTGGAAAATCCGGGCAGTACCTGTATTATCTCAACTCCTTTTGACGCCCGTTATACCGTTTGCCAGATCATCCAGGCGATCCCGATCGCCAATTACTGCGTTATCGATGACCTCATCAAGTTCCATCTGACGGATTATATTGATGATGTACGTGAAAAGATGGCTGAAAACCGGGATGCCTATTACCCCATATTGGATGAACATGAAAAAGTTGTCGGCATGCTTTCCCGCTATCATCTGATGAAACCGAAACGCAAACAGGTGGTATTGGTGGATCATAATGAGCTGGCACAGGCTGTTCCCGGCCTCAATGAAGCGGAAATTCTGGAAATCATTGATCATCACCGTCTGGCAGATATTCAGACCATTCAGCCGATACGCATGCGGAATGAGCCGGTCGGCAGCACAACCACCATCGTTGCGGACATGTACATGCAGCTGGGTGTATTTCCTTCTGCCAAGCTGGCAGGTCTGATGGCAAGTGCGATCCTTTCGGATACAGTGATGTTCAAATCTCCTACCTGCACCAAACGGGATATCGCGATGACCGAACGATTGGCACGCATCGGCGGGGTTACCATAAATGAACTCGGAAAAACGCTTTTCTCCAGTTCTTATGCAACCCATCCGGATATGAAGCAGCTGATTGCCAGGGATTTCAAAGAATTCCACATTGGAGATCAGCAATTCGGTGTCGGGCAGATCACCAGTTATGATTCCGCGGATCTGATGGAACGGAAAGATGAAATGCTTGAGATCCTGCGTGCCATCAATGAAGAACACAAATACAGCTTTACCATGCTGATGGTAACTGACGTGCTCCTGGGCGGAACCCAGCTGCTATATATCGGCAGCGATGACATTATCCGTCATGCCTTCAATCTGGAACCAAAGGATAACATGGTCTTTCTGCCGGGTGTGATGTCCCGGAAAAAGCAGGTTATCCCGGCGCTTTCAGATCTGTGGGGATAAGAGAAGAGAAAAAAAGTGCAGTTCATCAGAGCTGCACTTTTTGTTTATATGTCAGTTTTTTACGATTTCATTCTGAAAAATCTTTTTGATCTCTTCAGCAGCAAAATTATGCTGCATATATCAACCAAAGGGCTGTTTTCCGCTAAATTTTTGCCTTTTTTTTCCGAAAACGCAGCGGACAGCTGACAGAACCGCGGCCTGACTCCGCCACTTCTTTTGCAAAAGCTTCCGGATTTTTCAGATCATAATTCTGGTGATATTCTTCTGCAGGCCAAAATTTTCTGTACGGTTCTATGCTGACAGCCGGTTTTCTGCCGTCTTTACCGGCAAGCTCACCAAGCATTTTTTCTGCAATGCTTTTTTCCGGATCCTCCGTATAATACACCGCAAGTGTGTAAGATCCTCCGCGGTCAATAAATTGCCCTCCGTCATCAAAGGGATCCACACATTCCAAAAAGACCGTCAGCAGATCCTGAAATGAAACGATATCCCGGTCATAATCTATACAGATCGTTTCTCTGTGATGTG
>CADBOX010000488.1 GCA_902796415.1 uncultured Lachnospiraceae bacterium | reverse complement strand
TCCTCAAATTCCACTTTCATCTTGAGCGTCATGAAGCTGACAACCGCATCCTTCACGCCTTCTGTTTTCTTTGCCGCCTCCTGCATCTTCTCCGCACAGGCCGCACAGTCCACATCGATCTTATATGTTTTTTTCATGGCTTTCTCTCTCCTGTTGAATTTGGGAATCATTTTTAAATTTGCATATATGAACATTTGTTAATATGTTCATGATCAGTATAGCACAATCTCTGCCCGTGTCAAGTGTTCTTTTTCATCTATAAAACGCGATAAGCTTTTCAAATGCGATCAAATGCGATATGGCAATAAAAACGGCTCAAAAAGAAATTTTAGAACCGGAAGATATGGCGTGTGCTAAGAAGATATATGACAAGTTTTACGGTATAAATAACTGATCGAAAAGAGGCGGTGTTGATGCCATGTATTCTCAGTTTTGAAGCAAATGATGTAAGATATGGCAATATATACACCGGGGTAAGGCTGATTTTCCGTCTTACCCCGGTTTTGCTTTATAACATTGGCTTTACGAATAATAGCAAATCAACAGTTCAGCTGCATGAAATTTCCGTTATGCTTAAACCCGTATGCTTCGTATAACTTAACTCCCATATTTGAAGCAGTGATATAGATTGTTCCACAGCCATAGGCTTTTGCTTCCTTAACTACTCTGTTAAGGAGCTCCGTAGCGATTCCCCGCCTCCGGTAATCAGGATCAGTATACATACTTGACAGGATCCCCAATTTTCCCGAAGGGCAGGTAAAGTAGGGCGGCTTTTCCGCAAACGACATTCCACTTGTTCCGACTATTTTATCTCCATCAAGCGCGATCCACGAAACATAAGTACCGGCGGCCATATTCCTTTTATAAAAATCCATCAGAGCTGTTTCAAGATCTACTTCTTCCGGTACAGTTCTACCCTCTGATGTGTATTCCTCCACCAGCTGGTCTATTCTCATTTTTATAATCGTGCTTAATTCATTCTCTGACAGCCTTTTATAAACGATATCCATTTTTGTCTTCACCTTCATGTAATAAGAACCAGCCTGTCTCTCCGCTATTTATTAATTCGGGATGAATCATTTCTGTTTCTTCCATACACTCTTACTGATTTCATAAACCCCATCGTGATATGCACCCGTTCCGGTAAAGAATGCCTGAAAATCGCATTTATCCAACACACGTCCGGATGCGGCATTTTCCAGTAGGCGGATACCATACACTTCAGTAATGCCAACTCTCTTTGTTATCTCAGGAAGAAAACCCTTCACCGCTTCCGTCGCATAGCCTTTCCCCGTGAATGCTTTTGCAACATGATAGCCGATTTCCCATTTCCCCTCACCGATGGGAACCAACTGGACATAACCGATATTTCTGTAACCATCTTTCGTAATCAACGCATAGACTAATGGGCCTTCCGCAGATCCATACTGAGATATCAAAAAATCAAGAGTTTCCTCTGCATCTTTCAATGTCTCAAAAACCTCATCCGGCACAAATCTTCTTGTGTCTTCATCCAGAGAGTTTTCGTGGACCTCCGTTGCCATGTCCATCGTCATTTCAGTAATAATCAATCTATCTGTTTCTGTCAATATATTCATGCTTTTACTTCCACATAGCGTATTTGTTCAAATGTCACGACACTGTTGCTCCATTTTTAAACGATCTCAGATCTCCTGAAAAGCCTCATTTTTTCAAGTCATATTCCCAGATCAGCTCTTCAAGTGTTTGATACAGACGCTCAGGTTCCACGGGTTTAGACAGATGAGCGTCCATTCCCACCTGCAGCGAACGCTGAACATCCTCATCAAAGGCATTGGCGGTCAAAGCAATGATGGGTATCGATTTCGCATCTGGTCTGTCCAGTTTCCGAATAGCTGCTGCCGCTTCCAGACCGTCCATTTCCGGCATACGCACATCCATCAGGATCGCATCATAGTGGCCGACTGAACTCTTTTCGAACATCTCCAGTACAATTTTTCCATTTTCTGCATGATCGATCTCTGCCTCCCGCATGAGAATAACCTGCTTCATGATTTCCGCATTGATAAAGACATCCTCCGCCATGAGAATATTCCTGCCTTTAAGATTCGCCCGCCTCTTTTCTTTAAAAAGACTCATGCTGTTTTTTCGTGCGATCCGTTCGAATTCATCAAGTACGTTGGACGCGAACAGAGGCTTTGCCAGAAAACTGTCTACGCCGCTGTGTATCGCCTCTTCCATAATCTCATCCCAATTGAAAGAAGTCAGGATGATCACTGTTGTTTCCTTGTCGTATCGCTTCCGTATCGCCTTTGCCACTGCAATACCGTCCATCTCGGGCATCTTCCAGTCAAGCAGCACCAGATTGTAAGGCTCATGTTTGGCATGCTGTACCTCAAGCATATGCATGGCAGTCTCGCCATCATAACAGGTATCTGCTTTGATGCCCGCTTCATCCAGCACAATTCTTGCATGCTCTGCCGCGATTTCTTCGTCATCCACCACCAGGATCCTCATATCATTCGGATTGATAAAGTACGTCGCAGGCCCTTGATGATTACTGGTATTCAGTGTGATGGTAACGGTAAACTCTGTCCCGACACCTTTTTCTGATGCAACAGAGATCGTGCCATTCATCAACTCAACGATATTCTTTGTAATGGCCATGCCCAAACCCGTACTGCCGTACTTGTTGTTCCGGCTGCTGTCTTCCTGTGTGAACGCATCAAAGATTTTCGGGATGAATTCCTGATCCATGCCGATTCCTGTATCACTGATACAGAATTTGATGGTTGAATGATCCCCGAAAACAGCTGTGCGCTCAACAGTCAGTGTGACTCTCCCCGGTGCATCTGTAAACTTGATTGCGTTCGACAGAATGTTGATAAGCACCTGCTTGAGTTTCATATCATCACCGATATAATAATCACT
>CADBOX010000487.1 GCA_902796415.1 uncultured Lachnospiraceae bacterium | reverse complement strand
TGCCTTGCAGAAAATGTAGCATTACCAGAATCCTTTTCATATAAGATATGTAGGGATCATATCCCACCTGGATAAATAACATGGAACGAAAGAAGGTTATCTATATAAAAATGGATGACCTTTTATTTTTTTGCGTCTTCTGTGCTTTCAAAGTCTCAAAAATGAGACATATTATAGAGTATTCTTAAATCAGTTAAGGTGAGGTACATCTTAAAATGCAGTAAGAAAGTGTTTTCAGGTATGATATAGGAGGTGCCGTAACATGAAAGGATATTATGTTCAGGAAGGGTATATGGGATTTATTAATGGCAGATACAGATTGTTTGCCAGTGAGTCAGATTACCGGGAGATATTTGAAGATTAAGTTATTTGCAGAACAACTAACTTAAAAAAATTAATCAAAAAGATCAGGGAGAAGTACACAGATGAAGAGAATAAGCAGGTTATTGATAATAATCATCATGATTATAATCATGGGTTGTATCAGCATCTCTGTTAATGCCACAGAAGGTGAGGACAACCATGCCTTATATGAATTACTTGATGAATGTGCAAAATGATCAGATAAGCATTCGTATAACAGATATCGACGGCTAGCCAGCCATCGATATCTGTTATACTAAGTAACAAAATATAGTGTTATTCTATACAATAACAACAATATATTGTATAGTGTATGATTTTCATATCTTAGACGAGAATTATCTAGTCTTCACTTATATACTGTTTTAAGAGTCGCTTCAGTTCTGTTTTCATGCGATTCACAGCATAGTCCGGCGCTACTATTTTTATCCCTTCACCAAGAGCCATGACCCAGCCAAGGAACTGGTTACTAAGAGCCACGTCGATGGTAGTACGGAAATGCTTATCATCAACCGGTTTTATGAAGATGTCTTTCCCAAACCGGTCGATAATTACACCCGCCAATGAATTATCTGCCTCTATTGTGATATGGGTTTCCTCCCCGCCGTACATACCAAAAAGGCTTTTGGTATATTGAGGCATATTAAAGGCTTTGAATTGGTTTTGACCTTCACGCTTATCTTCTGAAACAGAGATACGGAGCATCTTATCTACTCTGTAGTGCTTGATTTTTTTATCCTCAGAATCATATGCAACGAGATAGTAATTCTCATTATCCCACATGAGGACCCAGGGACTAACCTGGTACCAGGAACCATTTTTTCTGAGTTCCATCTCTTTTTTTGTATTCCATTGAAAATATTTAAACTGTATCTGGCAATCGGAATTGATCGCCTCATGGATTTTATCCACGTTATAATAAATGCTTTCATTCATGGTTTTGACACGTCCGGAGATCACTACCTGGCGCTGTAACTTTTTTCCTTCATATTTACTGACCAGGGATTCCAGTTTTTTGATCAGCTCGTTTGATTTTTTATTTGTTATAAATTTCGCTGATTGAACAGAGTCCACCAATAATTTTAATTCCGGAAGTTCAAAATCACGAGATACCAGTTGGTAATAACATTCACGGCCGGATTTTGTGGAAACGATATCATAACCAAAATTACGGAGTTCTTCAAAATCTTTGTAGAGGGTCTTTCTGTTAGCATTTACTTCATATGATTCCAATTTCGAGATAATCTCCTGCATGGTGAGAGAATGGAGCTCATCTGTCTCTTCTGAGAATATTTTTGCAAGATAGAGCATCTTCAGTTTCTGGTTCCGCCCTGCTTGTTCTTTTGCGGCCATAACATTCCTCCTACATTCAATCTATTCAGAAATAATTCTATATTAATCATGCATATTTATAAAATGACCTGTCCTATAGATTCTATCATGAAATCAGGAAAGTAGAGGAATCTTTGTTTAGCTTTTTTCTGCTTGTTATCGTATTATAGATGGGACCGTGAGTAATACATGAATTTTACAAGCAAGGAGAGGGATATATCAGATGAAAAAGTTTTTGAGAAGGAATAAACAAAAAAGGTTGTTTCGATTAATGTTTACCATCATGACAATCTGCGGGCTGTTGTTGTCTGTGGGCTGTCAGGCTCCTGAGAAAGACGGGGAATCGTCAGAATCCAAAAATCAGGATAAAACAAAGTTGGAGAAAATACAGGAACGAGGTGTCCTGAGAGTGGGGACAGCAGGAGATTATCAGCCCATGTCTTACCTAGATCCGGAGACAGGCTCTTATGTTGGATTCGATGCAGAACTGGCCGAAGATCTTGCCGGCACTCTGGGGGTTGAAGTTGAGTATGTAGAAACGTCATGGCCTGCCTTGATGGATGATACGCTTACAGAGAAATTTGATCTGGCAATCTGTGGCATTACCATTACTGATGCCCGAAAGGAACAGGCGTTAATGTCCGATGGTTACTTTGATAATGGAAAGACTGTTCTTTGCCGTGCGGAGGATGCTGACAAATACACAAGCCTCGAAGCTATCAACCGGCCAGAGGTGCGTGTCATGGAGAATCCGGGAGGGTTGAATGAACAATTCGCCCGCGAAAACCTGCCGGATGCGACTTTAATGATTCATGATGTCAATCAGGAGATACCGGGCCTGGTTGCCTCAGGCCAAGCGGATGTTATGATCACAGAAATCATGGAAGCCGGATATTATGTCGGACAGGATGATCGACTTGCCGCACCACTTATCTATGAACCATTTACCCATGGAGAACTAGGTATCCTTATGCCAAAAGGGTCGGAGGATCTGCTGAAATATGTAAATGAATTTCTGGAGAAAGAGAAAAAGTCCGGAAGAATTGATGAACTGGCTGAGGATTACTTCTTCAAATATATAGATGATGACGTTCTGGAACCTGCTGCTTAGCAGGCAGAGCGTCTTTTTGTATTTTCGAATATATGGTATAATTAATATAAAAATTCGGTATATATATCTTGTAGACCGGAATAGTAACAGGAGACCATGACAGGGCAGGAGGTATGGCCATGAAAGATAGAATCAGGGAAATGTATATGAAGAAGATTATGACTTCCGAGGATGCGGTAAAGGTTGTGAAGAGCGGAGATACTGTTTTCCTGGGCATTACCAGCAGCACAGCCGACGCACTATGCGATGCCCTGGAAAAAAGGGCAGACCAGCTCGAGGAGGTTACTCTTACTACTTCTCACGCTCTAGGCTCCTCAACTTTGGTCTCAAAACTTGACAAAAGAGCCTTCCGGGTAGTCAGCTGTTTCCTGGGACCATGGGAGAGGGCGGCAGCCAGACTGGGTTCCGTGGACTATACCAGTATCCACCTGAGCCAGATTGATATCTGGTGCAGCCAGGTCGTACCGCCAGATGTAGCTTTCCTGGAGGTCTCTCCACCGGATGAAGAAGGGTATATGTCTTATGGATCTTCCGGGGTAAGTTTCTTCGATCACATCAGGGAAGCGGCCAAGATAATTATCGTCCAGGTCAATAAAAATGCTCCCTGGGTCTATGGGGACCGAAACAAAATCCATATCAGTCAGGTGGATATTATTACTGAAGCAGACAGGCCTCTACCCACCATAGACCAGAATAATGCCGATGAGGCAGTCCAGACCATTTCCTCACACATCATTGAGCAGATACCGGATGGAGCCTGTATCCAGCTGGGGCTGGGAAATGTGTCTTCCACGGTGGGCCTGGGACTTGGAAATAAAAATGATCTGGGTATCCACAGTGAATTGATGACCGACTCTCTCATGCATCTGATGAAATCCGGGGTGGTCTCAAACCGCTATAAAAAATTCAAAAAATGGAAAAGTGTGACTTCCTTTGCCTACGGGACAGAAGAATTATACCGCTTTATTGATCACAATAAAAAAATGTATTTCCTGCCCTACACCGTGGTGAATGACCCGGTGGTTATAGCAAAAAATGATAATTTTATGTCCATCAACACCGCCTTTTGCATCGACCTATATGGGCAGGTCTGTGCGGACCACCTTGCTGGAAGACAGTTCAGTGGAACAGGGGGACAGGTGGATTTTGTTAGAGGAGCCCAGATGTCAAAAGGGGGGAAATCCTTTATGGCTGTCACCTCCACCAATACCAACAAGAGGGGAGAGAGACAGAGCAAAATTGTGGCTCAACTGCCCAAAGGGAGTTTAGTCACAACGACCCGGTCCGATGTCCAGTACGTAGTGACGGAATATGGCTGTGTTGATTTAAAGCCTCTCACCATGGGGGACCGGGCAAAGGCTCTGATTTCATTGGCCCATCCTGATTACAGAGAACAGCTGAAAGAAGAAGCCAAAGCTCTGGGAATTTTTTCCTGACATAGAAGAAGTTATATCCCAGGCAGGATTCTGCTTGAATCCTGTCTGGGATACATCGTATATTTTTCAAAGTTCCTCTTGCAGATTATTATTGTGTTGTATTATAATATGTTAGTAGCATCTAACTGATAATCATGCCTTTCACAGGCATATTTTTTTACCAAATGAATTAGTAGCAACTAATTTGAGTAAGTATTACAGGACAGAAGCATATGAAAATAAGGAGTAAGACAG
>CADBOX010000486.1 GCA_902796415.1 uncultured Lachnospiraceae bacterium | reverse complement strand
TTATAGCCCTCCAGAAACAGGTCCCGGGCTCTTTTTACATGATCCATCGATTCGTCCTCTTAAGTTTTTCTTCTGCAAAAGGCAAAAGAACTCCCGAAGAGTAAGATACACTTCGGGAGTTTTAATCTCATTGATTATTTGGTCACTGCCTGCTGGATTGCTACTGCAACAGCTACTGTCATACCAACCATCGGGTTATTACCTGCGCCCAGGAAGCCCATCATCTCAACATGAGCCGGAACGGAGGAGGAACCTGCGAACTGTGCATCGGAGTGCATACGTCCTAAGGTATCTGTCATACCGTAGGATGCAGGACCTGCTGCCATATTATCCGGATGCAGGGTACGGCCTGTACCGCCGCCGGAAGCTACGGAGAAGTATTTCTTGCCGGCTTCGAAGCGTTCTTTCTTATAAGTTCCTGCTACCGGATGCTGGAAACGGGTCGGGTTGGTGGAGTTACCGGTGATGGAGACATCTGCTCCCTCATGCCACATGATGGCAACACCTTCCCGGACATCGTCTGCACCATAGCAGTTAACTTTAGCACGATCCCCATCGGAATAAGGAGTCTTGCTGACGATTGTCAAAGCATGGTCTTCCTTGACATCTGCGGACAGATAATCGTATTTGGTCTGAACGTAGGTGAAACCATTGATTCGGCTGATGATCATGGCAGCATCTTTGCCAAGACCGTTCAGGATAACACGCAGAGGTTTCGTACGTACCTTATTGGCATTAAGAGCGATCTTGATAGCTCCCTCTGCAGCTGCGAAGGACTCATGTCCTGCCAGGAATGCGAAACACTCGGTCTCCTCATCCAGGAGCATGGCGCCCAGGTTACCATGTCCGATACCAACCTGACGCTGGTCAGCAACAGATCCCGGGATACAGAAAGCCTGGAGGCCTACGCCGATCCATTTAGCTGCTTCTGCTGCAGTCTTCACGCCTTCTTTGATGGCGATAGCTGCGCCGAGTTCATATGCCCATTTAACATTTTCAAAACAGATAGGCTGCGTGCTCTCTACGATACTGTAAGCGTCAACACCCATGCTGTTGGTAAAAGCCTTTACATCCTCAAAGCTCTTGAAGCCGTACTTATCAAGAACGGGCTGCAGCTGAGGCATGCGTCCATCATAATTTTCAAACAAAGCCATATGCCGCACCTCCCTCTTATTCTTTTCTCGGATCGATCCACTTCACTGCGCCGTCTTCTGCAGCAAAGCGTCCGTATGTACCGAGGTTCTTCTCATATGCTTCATTGGGGGACATACCACCCTTGATGGCATCCATCATCTTGCCAAGGCTCAGGAACTGATAACCACAAACCTGATCATCCTTGTCAAGGGCCATCTTTACAACATAACCTTCTGTCATCTCAAGATAACGGGTACCTTTCTCGGCAGTGCCGTACATAGTACCTACCATGGAGCGCAGACCTTTTCCAAGGTCCTCCAGTCCGGCGCCTACACGGAGACCGTTCTCAGAGAATGCAGACTGTGTACGACCGTATACGATCTGAAGGAACAGCTCACGCATAGCAGTATTGATGGCATCACATACCAAATCGGTATTCAGTGCTTCCAGAAGAGTCTTGCCCGGAAGGATCTCGCTGGCCATAGCGGCAGAATGAGTCATACCGGAACAGCCGATGGTCTCCACCAACGCTTCCTGGATAATACCATCTTTGACATTAAGACTCAGCTTGCAGCCACCCTGCTGCGGAGCACACCAGCCAATACCATGAGTATATCCGGAGATGTCTTTGATTTCTTTTGCCTGTACCCATTTACCCTCTTCAGGTATCGGTGCAGGACCGTGATTTGGGCCTTTTGCGACACAAATCATGTCTTCCACTTCTTTCGTAAATTGCATACGACACTTACCTCCCCTATGTTATTTTTTGAACTTCAGCAAGTTACTTTACTTTACCATAATAAAGGCTTATTTGCAACTATTTTATACCTGCCAGACGCACGCATTCGTAGGCCCCGTCATAATCCCCCTGAGCCTTCAGAGTGTCGATTCTGTGACAGATATGGCTGTAGAGTTCCGGGTCTGAAATCAACCTGTCGATCATTGCATTTACAGACCTGGCTGTGGGGCATTCAAAGGTTCCGTCCCCCAGTTCCCGGGAGTTGATGGCACCGTAGACTTCGTGACCACCGATGTGTTTCATAAATATTTTGGGGATCGGATAATACGCCAGTTCCGACGGTTTGGTTATCAGTATGTCACACTCCGGCATCAGCAAGTTGGTGGCATATACTGCCTTAAAAATATCTTTATCACAGATTGCGGTGATTCCCGAGGCATCCTTATGTCTCAGGGAGCTGACATATTTTTTCAGCCGGTCATAGTCATTAAAGAATCTACGGATCTTCAGATTGCCAAGGTTTTTTTTCATCTTGGCGTAGACATCCTCATGGTCGCCGAAGTTGATAAAGACAGCTGCTTTCCCTTTTTTTACATAAGGGATCAGATGTCTGACCATAGCCAGGAACTGATCAAATCCTGCTCCCGCCCCGCCGACGGTCAGAAGGAATCGCATAGGACCTTCCCCTTCAGCTCGGGCAATCCTTCTGCGATTGTCCTCCTCCAGATTACATAGAAGTTCGTGGTCTACAAACCTTCCCACCATCTTAAGGTCCTTCTCCGGGATTCCTTTCAGAGGTTTTTTGGAAAAACCATTCATCATCTTATAGCCGAGATAGGCAAAGGGAGTCTGAACAGCATGGATGGCTCCCTCTGATAAGTGTAAAGCCATAGGCCAGTTATCCGGAATCGCGTTCACCACATGGGTCATCCCGGCATGGATCGCCGCCTGGCTGGGCCATACATGAGTGGCAATATAGGGTACATCCTTTGGTAAGGAAGCCAGTATGGGAGCCAGGAGTTCGGCGTTCTTCTGATCACTCGCATTATAGGTGATCTGCCGGAACCCTTCACTGTTTAAGGGCTCCCAGAAGAGATGATTGAACAACCTGGATTTCTGGGAGATCCTGGATGCCAGGGAATAGAGGTGATTCTGTTCCCGTATCATCTTGGATCCGGTGGTATCTAACCCTGCCAGATCAAGCCAGTAGGGAGTATAGCCTAGGGCTTTGGCACAGGAAGCCATGGCGATACTGATCCTGTAATGGCCGAATCCCATCCGGATATTCCCCACCACCAGAGGATTATCGGTAAGGGGCATCTCTGTATCTGACAAGACCAGTTTTTTAACTCCGATAAAATCCAGAGCAGGGATGTCTTCCTGTGCGAACAGATAGCCAGCTCCTGAATCATCCCCGTATTTTCTGAGGTATTTTTCCTTGGAACGTTCCGCTTTTCTTATCGTCTTCTGATCAATTATATTACCGAAAATGGTCTGGGTTCTGTCTTTCATATCCTTTATCCTTCTCTTTCTTCTGTCACACCCCTGGCAGGATCATAGATCATATGATATCTCTTTCCTTTCCGTTCATAGATAATCTGAATGATCTTGCCTTTGCGGCGATATCTTATAACACGGCCTTCATAAAACAACTGTAAAGCTTCATCAAGCAGCTTATTTTTCCGGCTGTCGTAAGTTCTGATATCATCTGAAGTCATAAGCAATGAGCCAAAAAGGGCATTGATTTTCGTCAGGCTTTCTTTCTGCCTCTCTGTCAGTTGGATATTCTCATCCCTCAGCAAAAAAACATCCGGATCATTCAGAAACATATGACCATCCAGAAAGCTTCTGAATATGGTATTCTGTATTGTCACTTTTGTGGATATCCTCTCCGGATGAAAGATCCTCATGTAAGGCAGGTCGTCAAAACGAAGGGACACATCCGGTCCGATCCGGCAGAAATCAAACCGTTCAAAAGCATTGGACAGGGTAGCACCACAGCCTAAGATCAGCCGGTCACCTAATTCTTCCCGGAGAAGACCATAGGCATAGTCAGCAGTTTCCGCAAGGGTTCTGCTATGTAACCGACTTAAATTGACGGCATAGAGAAAATCCAGCTTAAAGAAATCAAAACCCAGTTTCACATAATAACGTAAAACCTTACGGATATAGTCAACCACCTGTGGATTATTGATATCCAAAACCGCGTGACTGCTCCAGTTGCAGCCAGAGTAGATAAAGTCATCATTTTTGTCATGAGCAATCCAGTCAGGATGCTCCTTCATCAGTCTGGAGTCATTTTCCGCCACAAAAGGAGACAGCCATATTCCGGCCATCATTCCTTTCTGGTGGATCCGGTCCACCACGGGTTCCAGCCCTCTGGGGAATTTGACCGGATCGATATCCAGCCAGTCCCCTACAAAGGTCTCGAAACCGTCATCAATCTGGAAGAGATCAAACCTCTCATCCGCCTCATCCAGGGCTTTCAGGATCAGATCTTCATTGATATTCTGATAGTGGTTGTACCAGGAAGTGTAACCGAACAGTTTTTTTCGGCAACGGGGAGTATACTCTGACCAGTAATCCTTTCCGTCATCTGACAAAATATAATCAAATACGGTAAAAGTCTCCCCCTTCTTAAGCAGCCGGTGAGATACATCACTGTATAATATAATCAGATCCTGTTCCCTGATAAACTGAATCAGCAGGTAGGCGTTTTTATGATTAAAGCTGCCGATAAACAGGGGGTCTGACCCCCCTATATAAGAATAATCAAATCCCAGAATATAGCTTTTATCCAAAGGCCAGAATGCCTGGGATCCATAGGAGCGGAAATAGTACCTGTTCTCGATCATCGCAGGAGTTCTTCTAAGGTCATTCAGGTTTTCTTCCCGTGAAAATTCTCTGGTCTCCGTCCAGGACTGATAGCCGTTGGCCATAATCAGATCCTCCGGGGCAAAGGTTCTGGGCAGAGAAATGGAAGCTTCATAAAGACGCATCTGTCTGAGAGCGGTAACAGTAATCTTTTTTCTCTTGCCGATGCACGTTTCCTCTATAAGAATATTTTCATCACTGGAGGAAGTCTCCGTCACCTGACCGGTTATCCTGTATCGTAAAAACAAATCAGTCATCGTCTGCCTCATACTTCCTCTCTCACAGCATCCTCTTCCTCAGCATGGGACTTCTCAATTATACCCATGACAGTCTTCTCATCATAGAAGAGAATCACGGCCATAGCAATCAGGCACAGTACCAGGGCAATGAGCAGGCTGATCCGGTACCCGGTGCCGGTGTTACGGATGATCTGCTCTCCCGCAGAGTTGGTTTCCGTATACTGTCCGATGACAGCCAGTGAGGTAAAGATGATCATGGCGACGGACTGTCCCAGCTTGTAGGCAAAAGTCCTTGCTGCATAAAACATGGCATCTCTGTTTTCTCCTGTTTCAATACAGTCGCTCTCCGCGATATCTGCAACGATGGCCTGGGGAATTACTCCCAGGATAGACAAAGGAACCCCCACCATCACACAGATGATAAATCCGTATATTTGATTGGGAATAAAGCTGATCTTGCCGGCAAAAGCAGAAACCAGAAAAGCAAAGCCAAAGAGTCCAAACCCTGCAACCAGCAATCTCTTCTTTCCGAATTTTCTGGACAGCATATTTACCACCGGATAACAAATAAAGGTGACGAAAGTCATGAAAATAAAGAGAATCATGTAGTTGTTCAGCTTGAGAAGTACCTCCACATAATATATAAAACCTGTGTTAAACATGGTGATACCGATCCAGTAGATGATATCTGATAAGACAAAAACCCGAAAATGTCCATTACCGAAAGTCTTGCTTAAAGATTTGAAGGCATTTTCTCTCCCCGGAGGTGTATTGTCATAGTCTTTCTCATTAATCAGGAAAGCAGGCAGGATCATACAGAGAAATGCAATTACTGCCAGTACCGCCAGTGTAAGTCTGGCACAAAAATAGTAATCCCAGCCGGTGGCGCCGTAAACTGCCTCCCAGATCATCTTCCCGGAAAAAGCAAGTCCTGTACCCAGGATGAAGGTCACAGAAATGTAGGTAGAGATATCCATACGGTCCTTCTGATTTCGTCCCAGCACGGGAATCAATGCATTAAATGGCGTACAGTAGGCTGTCATAAAGATATAGAATAAGATCATGGTTACAGCTAACCAGACAACATTGATCACGGACACCCCCCTGACCGGGCAGCAGAAGATCAGTACCGTCACCAGGGCAAAGGGAAAAGCAGAGTATCTCATGAAAGGGATTCTCTTTCCAAGCTTACTGCCACAATTATCCGACATGCTGGCAATCCAGGGGTCAGTCACCGCATCCACCAGACGTCCGCAGGCAGTTATGATTCCAATCACCGTAAGGCCGAGAAAAGTGGCACTGGTTACGAAGGTAATCACACCCTCCCCCGTGGAGTCAGGCAGATAAAAGTTGACCAGCAGATTAGCAATGATTCCGGACAGGATGGACCAGCCAAGCTGTCCTACGGCGAATATCCATTTGATTCTTCCAGGTACATTTTTCATAAGACTCATTCTCCTAATTAGAATTTATAGTTATTTTGTATCAGTATATATCAAATATACTTTTATATCAATCAAAAAGGCACCCGTAAGGGTGCCGATACTCTTCTACCAGATAAAGGGGAACACCCGGTATCTGACTCTGTTTTTATACTCTGTGTATCCCTCCAGACCTTCTTCCAGCACTTTCTCCTCATTGTTCATACGTACTCCGATAATTGGGATGTAGAGTAGCATTATGACAAATGAGAGGGGGGAACCCAGGATTACCGGCATAGCCAGAAACAAGATCAAAGTACTCATATACATAGGATGTCTGACTATACCGTAAAGTCCTGTGTCGATGACTTTCTGATCTTCCTGAACCTCAACGGTCCTTGACAGATAAGCATTCTCACGAAGCACTTCCGCAAATAAAAGGTATCCCATCAGGAAAATGGCAGCCGCCACACAGGAAATCCATAAGGGAAATACATACCACTGGAAGCGGTAATTAAGCCCTGCCAGGATAAAAGCTGCCAGAAACATCAGACCACTGAAAAGAATGACCCCTTTCTGTTCCTCTTGCTCTTCTTTCATGTTAAG
>CADBOX010000485.1 GCA_902796415.1 uncultured Lachnospiraceae bacterium | reverse complement strand
TTCTTTTTTGTATTTGCTTAAGAAAAACGGTAAAATACCACCTGATGTTTTAATCGATGGTATTTTACCGTTTATAGATTTTATGTTGTCAGCTTGAAATTAATGTTTCGATCTTAACCTTATCATTTTCAAACCAGGAACCCATTTCCGCACTGACCAGCAACCCTTTCTTCTCGAAAGCATATCTGAGCCAAAGCGGGAAACAACGATCAAAATGGCGCTGGCTGAGACAGACTGATGTTTCGTTTCCGTGGGACATAAAGAAGATCACCGGACACTGGAAGATGGCCGGACCATACATATCCGCATGTTCAACAAATGCATCTATCTCCGGATCAAAATCGAAACGGCCCAGATTAGTGGTAAAATAAGTAACTCCAAGTTCCGGAGCTTCCCATGCTCTTTCCCTCATGATTCTGAGGCCCTTTTCAAATGTGATGGGGAATTGCAGCATTCCCGGCAGATCCGCTTTAGTCTGTGCCAAAACGCGGTCGAAGTTCTCCTTGCATAGCTGAGGATCCTTAAACTGCCTGCGAATGAATTCTGCAGCATCCTTCTCCGAAAGGCTGAAAAATGATTCACTGTAGTATATCCAGAAGAGTTCTCTGAGATTCTGAAGATACCTGCTGTTGTAATATGGACGCAGATCTACAGCTCCCATACCCACGATCAGATCTTCTCCCACATCAAAACCTTCATGGATAGTTCTGGCAATAAGCTGATGGATATATGTGTCTACAGTAGTTTCTGCCTGTTTGGCCAGGGCCACCAGCTTCTCTGTATCAAGGATAAAACGGAATAATCCGTACTGATTACATTTATCGGGCTCCTTGTTGCTGTTCGGCAGTGTAAATATCCTCTCCTTACCGGCGGGCTTAAACGGATTGGCTCCGGGCAGGACCTGGAAATCCATATCCAGAGGATCTGACATCTCACTGAGATCCCCGGAGATGCCCCCTGTGAGAACCGCTTCTCCTATATTCCTGCAGGGGCAGCAGCCTCCGTAAGTAAGATAATGATAGAGAAGTGTCCGGGCAAACATCATATAGCCTCTGCCATCACAGATTCCATGAAATACAGAGATCCACATGGTGTTTCCCTCAGCCATCACACGGAACAGATACCCGTTGGTCTCACCGGTACCAAGATTGACGGATTCCGGATCATAAGCATAGATCTCTGCTTCCTGATCGTTATCTCTGGTATAGAGATCCCCCTTTTCATCAACCACAGGGGTCTGTCGAAAATTGGGAAAACGCTCCAAAGTCTTGTTCAATGCTTTTTTTAGGATCGGTTTACTGATCCTGCAGCGGAGCACAAACCTTAGGATAAGGTTGCAGCTCTCCTCTTCGGAAAAGAAATAATAGAAGAGTTTATCAACATCATTTACTTTATGATAGATTTGATCCATGCTCCTGTCCCTCCGAATAATTTATATATTACATTATAATGCACATATTTACGGAGGTCAATTATCTTTACGCTTCTTACTTCACCTAACGATTGCGGGAAACGGCTGAATTAATATACAAGATCAAAATGTCCGGTGAGAATCAGGATCTTCTGCTGTTCTTCTACTCTCTTTACTTTAGATTTTGGCACTTTCACTTTCTTATATTTATATGTATTTTCATTTTCATACGATCCTTCTTCCCCTTCAAGATGTTGGGATGTCTTTTTCAGATATCCTTTGGAATACTCATTTTTGATGATGAATTTTCCTTCATTTTTTATTATTTCTATTGGATTCCCTTTTTTATCATATTTGTATTTAGTGATATATTTTTCCGGATATAAATTGGATGACATTGTCACCTTGGAAACCTGATTCTTTTTGTTATACTTCATTTTGTTAATAAAAATCTGATCTCCTAACCGAAGTACCTCTTTCACAACTCTTCCTTTTTTATCGTAAGTTCGTTTAGTTACCATTTTGGTGTTGCGTTGCTTAAAAACTGTCTGAACAACGTTCCCCTTATTGTATTTATAGGTAACAATAATATCGCTATAGTAATCAGATTTCGTCAAAAAAACCACGGAGAAAAAG
>CADBOX010000484.1 GCA_902796415.1 uncultured Lachnospiraceae bacterium | reverse complement strand
GATGTAGGCAAAGAAAATATAACGAAGCCTCAACATACCGGACCGGATCACCTCCGGATCGCTGTTGAACAGTGAAAGCAGCTGATGACCAAAAACCAGAATCAAAAGACAGGTTATGGCCGTGAAGCAATAGTCCAGCAGAAGACAGTCGATGAAGGCTTTCCTGCATCGGTCTGTCTTCCCCGCACCGTAATTCTGCCCCACGATGGTGGTACAGGCCTGCCCGAAGGAATTGATCATGAAGTAAGCCAGGATCTCCAGGTTAAAGGCTGCGGAAGACCCCGCCATGATAGTTGCTCCCAGACTGTTAATGGCAGCCTGGATGATGATATTGGCCAGGGAAAACATAGAACTCTGCAGACCGGCAGGAATCCCTATTCTCAGGATCTTACTCAGCACTCCCATGTCCACCTGAAACTCACGAAATCGGAACTGAATCTCATCCCCGGAGCGGTTTAATTTATAAAAGAGATAAGCAGAGCTCACCAGGTTGGAGATTGCCGTCGCCATGGCCACCCCGTCCACAGACCGGTGAAAAACCAGCACAAAAAGCAGGTTCAGCAGAATATTGATCACCCCGGAACCGGCCAGAGCCACCAGGGGAATCCTGGTGTTTCCTCTCCCGCGAAAGATCGCCGCTTCAAAATTATACAGGAGAATCACCGGCATACCCAGCAGATAAATCCGCAGATAGAGGACTGCCATATCAAATACTTCCGAGGGAACTCCGGTAAGCATCAGGATCTTAGCCGCGAAAATCTCCCCCAGGATCATGAGGAAAAATCCCCCTGCAAGAGCAATCAGCAGGGAGGTGTAGACGGTTTTATGGATTTCTTCCCTGTCTCCCTTACCCACAGCATGGGCTATGATCACATTGCTGCCCAGGGAGATGCCGATAAAGAGATTGACCAGAAGGCTGATAATGGCGCTGTTGCTTCCGACAGCCGCCATGGCTTCCTTGCCTACAAAGCTCCCGACCACAGCCACATCGGCCGCATTGAAGAGCTGCTGCAGGATCCCTGTAGCCGCCAAAGGAAGCGCGTACAACAAAACCTTTCCGGCCAGGGGTCCCTCCATCATATTTATATTTTTGTTTCTGTTCATTTCAACAACACTTCTTTTTTGATCATCATAGATGATTTCTATTTCATCAGAAGATCTATAGCTTCCAGATATCCATCCGTTCCATGACCCGCGATCACATCTTTACAGGCAGAACGGATATAGTTGGTCTGGCGGAATGCGTCCTTCTCCTCCTCCCACAGATGTACTTCCACAGTGGGAACATCAGCGATCCGCAGGGCATCCAGCATAGCCAGGCTGGTGTAAGCGTAGGCTCCCGGATTGATTACGATTCCATCCATCACACCATAAGCCTTCAGGATCTTATCCACCAGGTCTCCCTCATGGTTGGACTGATAGCATTCCACTTCCACTCCCAGCTCCATAGCATGGACCTGTATCTTACGATACAGTTGGTTATAGCCGATATATCCATAGATATCCGGTTCACGGATTCCCAGCATATTCAGGCAGGGTCCGTTAAGCACCAACAGCTTCTTCTTATTTTCCATGATGCGGAGGATCTTATCCGTCACGATATCTGCTGACAAATGATTGATCACATGCTTATCGCAGATCGATTTATAGATGGGATAACGAGCCCGGAAAAGCCCGTAAATCTTCTCAACGGTGTCCGCCAGAGGTCTGTCATCCGTCGGTGTAATCTGGTCCAGCGGACGGTCCAGGAAGATGATCAGCCCGTTTTTCTTCAAGGCTTCTACATTTTCCTCCCGCAGCACTGCCCCTCCACCGGTGGCGATGATCAACTCATGCTCCAGAGCCACCTCGCGGACAACCTCTGATTCCACATCCCGGAAATAAACTTCGCCCCTTCTGGCAAAGATATCGGTGATCTCACACCCTTCTTTGGCGATAACCAGGCGATCGGTATCCTTCAGCTCCTTGTGCAGTCTCTCGGACAAGGTGGTTCCTACCGTTGTCTTACCCACCTGAGACATGCCCACAAGGACGAGATTTCTCCTCTCATTCAGAATCCGGCGGTATATATCCTCTATCTTTTCATCATCAAAAGTAGCGTTAAGGAAATGTTCCGCTGCATAGATTGCCTGGGTCACAAAGAAATATAATCCCCCTTCCACGGGGATTCCTCTTTTTTCCGCCTCCAGCACTAAAGTGGTCCGCAGAGGATCCCATATGGTCTCCACTACCCCTTCGATTTTAGGAAGCCGTTCCAGGTCCACCGGACAATCCTCAAGATTGGGATTCATCCCACAGGAACTGGTCTGAATAAGAATCTCTGCATCGACGCACTCTGTGTAGGCGGAGTCATCCATCTTCCGGTTTTCATTTCCATCCCCGGGAATCTGGAAAATCTGTGATGCCCCTTTATCCGTGGCCAGAATCCGGGCAATCTTTCCTGTCTCACCGTCTCCCAGGATCAAGACTTTCTTCCCTTGCAGGTCCAGACCCATCCTGCGCAATACCGATTCCAGTGCGGCATACTCTGTGTGGTAGCCCGTCAGATGACCGTCCCGGTAGATGATGGTGTTGACTGATCCGGCCAGTTCTGCCTCCCGGCTGAAATTCTCCACATAAGAGAGAACCTTCTCCCGGTACGCCTTGTCCACAAAAGCACCCAGAAAAACCGCCTCTTTCATAAAAGCGTCCACTTCCTCCGGTGTCCGCTCCCACATTTCATACTTATTTTTCCCGATTTTGTCAAATATTTTCTGTAATAATGTACCGGAGAGTTTCTCTCCCAATAAGCCGTATCCCATACTTTCCTCCTGTGGTCATGATTTTCTTCCACTTAGCCATTCTATATCCTTTATTATGTCAGTTCATCACTGACATCTGTAATCTACATACAACGATTCCCCTGCTTTGTCAAGTGCTCCTTTTTATATGCAAACTTATGTTCGATTTCCTGTTGACAGACCCGACGCCAGGATGTATTATAATATCACAAGTTGCGTTATTTACGAAAGTTTGGTAAAATTGCGGAATCATTTTCAGAAAGGCTGGAAGAGAGAAATGGAATTCAGTGAAAAAATCAGAAATGCACGTATTGCAAAGAGCATGTCGCAAAAGGAACTGGCGGAGATTACCGGTTTGTCTCTGCGGACCATACAGAATTATGAGCTTGGGACCCGTCTCCCGAAAAAGAAGGAGACTTATACCGCTCTGGCGGACGCCCTGGAGATCCGCGAAGAAGTCCTCCTGGATAAGAATGCCTCCTTCATCCTCCGCGCGAATGAGCGCTACGGAAGCCGGGGAGCCAGACAGGCCTGGGACATGGTCTCTGACCTTGCCTCCATGTGGGCCGGCGGCGAGATGGACGAAGAAGATATGGATGCCATCATGCAGGCCATGCAGGAGGCCTACTGGGAAGCCAAGAAGAAAAACCGCAAGTACATTCCCAAGAAGTACCGGAGCGAGGAGGATGCCTGATTCCCATGGATAATCGAACCTTTTCCCTTCCCGGGATATTGATTGCCGAATACGGAACCCGCGACCCATTTAAGCTGGCCGAACAGCTGGGTATCTGTGTCCGCCACATCCATATGAAACGGCAGAAGGGATTCTGTACCAATATATTGAACAATTACTATATCCACATCAATGAGAATCTCAGCCCTCAGATGCAGAGGATGACCTGTGCCCATGAACTGGGACACATCCTTCTCCACAGGGACCGTTTACGCAGGGCAAAGGACGGTCCGTTTCAGCGGATCGTCGAGATGGAGCTTTTCGATATCACCAGCAGTACCGAGTATGAGGCGAATCTGTTTGCCGCCAACCTGCTGATCGATGAGAGAGCCCTGACTGAGATGCTCCGGGACGGGCGGGACATCGTGTCCATCGCCTCCTCCCTGGATGTCAATGTCAACCTGCTTGCTCTTAAGCTGGCCGAGATGAAGAAGAACGGAATCGATCTCCGGATTCCTTTCACTCCGGACAGACGGTTTATGGGTAAGATTGAAGACCGGGCCGATTCTCTCTAAGGAGTAAGACACGATGAAGCAGACCGGAGAACCCAGGGAAATCTATATAGCCATTGATATGAAGTCTTTCTACGCCTCCGTGGAATGTGTAGAAAGGGGGTTGGATCCTCTGAAGGCAAACCTTCTGGTGGCAGACCCCACCAGGTCTGATAAGACGATCTGCCTGGCAGTTTCCCCCTCTCTGAAGGCTATCGGGGTGCCTTCGCGACCCAGGCTGTTCGAAGCCAGACAGGCCATCCGGAAGTATGAGCGGCAGCACCATACCCGGGTGGATTACTATACGGCGGTCCCCAGGATGGCACTCTACGAACAGGTCTCTGCCCGGATCTATTCCATTATCCTCCGCTATGCAGCCGCCGAAGACGTCCATGTCTACTCCATCGATGAGTCTTTCATCTATTGCAGTCCCTACCTTCATTATTACAAGGAGGAAGCAGACAGACAGCAGGTTCACCCCGCCCATGCCATGGCCATGACCATCATCCGGGATGTCTTAAAAAACACCGGTATCACAGCCACCGTAGGCATCGGCACCAACCTGTATCTGTCCAAGGTTGCCATGGATATCGTGGCCAAAAAAGCCCCTCCGGACCGGGACGGTGTAAGGATTGCGGAACTGAACGAAGATTCCTACAAATATCTTCTGTGGGATCACAAGCCACTGACAGACTTCTGGCAGATCGGTCCTGGAAAGGCCAGGAGACTTCAGAATGCCTACATGTTTACCATGGGAGAAGTGGCAGAGAGGAGCATCTACGACGAGGAATGGTTCTACCGTACCTTCGGAATCGACGGAGAGATCCTCATCGACCATGCCTGGGGAATCGAACCGGTGACTATGAGGGACATCAAAGGATATCACACCGGCTCCCACTCTCTCTCCAACGGGCAGGTTCTGGCCAGACCCTACCCCTATGAAGAAGCCAGAGTTGTCTTCGCCGAGATGATCGATGTGCTGTGCTGTGAGATGTATTCCAAAAATATACTTTCTGACTGCTTTACCTGGTCAGTATCCTATGACTGGAAGTCCCTGGAGGTATGTCCGGACTACGAAGGTCCTGTCTCCATTGATTTTTACGGAAGGCTACACCCCAACCACAGCGTCGGAACCATACGCCTGTCTGAGAAAACGAATTCCTGCGATCTGATCTCCTCCTCTCTCCTGAGGCAGTTTGATCAGAAGACAGACCCCCGCCTCCTCTTCCGCCGGATAAACATCAGCGCTGTCGATATCGCTAACGATGACGGGGTATTTCAGCTGAATCTGTTCACAGATTATGAAGCCCTGGAGAAAGAGAAAAAGATCCAGGCTGCCATGATGAGCATCCGGAAGCGTTACGGTAAGAATGCTGTGGTCAAAGGGTTAAATCTGAGGAAAGGCGGAACAACCATAGAAAGAAACCAGCAGATCGGAGGCCATAAGGCGTGAAAGGAGCCCCCGGAGAGGAGGAACTATTGTGCAAAACAGCTCATTATCACATCATACCAGTTACTCCGAGGTCGGATCCATGTCCATGCCCTTGGATTTTAAATACCGGGATACCTACTTTCACGGGCGACCCCGGCACGAACCTCTCTCCCGTTTTCTCATCCGCCATCCCTCCATGTCCTGCTCCAGGCGGGCCAAATTATTCGCCCCTTTTGAAGCATTGAAATATTTCGGGGACCGGATAGAGAACAAGGAGGTCTTGTATGTGAGGAGAAGGGAATTAAGCAGGGAAGCGCAGGATACTCTGGACAGGAAGCTTCGGCTTCTCCATTCCATGCTTTATTCGCGCAACGGATTCCGCAGAAAAAGCCACTTCCCGGTTACTGTCACCTTTTTCTCTCCCTGTAAAGATAAGGAACATGAAGCTTATGGTTCCGGAGGGACCTATGAGAAGATTACCGGTAAGATACGTCGGATCGACACCCGGATCACCAACTCGATCCAGATAGAAGAAACAACGATCCCCCTTTCCGATGTGACAGACATCAGCGTTGAAATACATTATTTTTGACAAGGAGAACAGATTTATTATGTGTACCAGATATCTTATGGAGTTGTCTCCGGAATTACGGCCCATCATAGAAGCTGCACGCCATTCTTCCCTGACGGGAAAGATGGTGGATCAGCTGGGAAAAGCTCTCAAGACAGAAGGGGAAGTCCGCCCTACGGATATGGTTCCTGTCATTGCACCGGACAAAAAAGGAGTACAGCAGATTTATCCCATGATCTGGGGATTTTCTTTCCCCGGGATGGACCGACCCATCGTCAATGCCAGGGTAGAAACCGCCCCTGAAAAGCCCTCTTTTAAAGAAGGATGGAAAAAAAGACGCTGTATCATACCAGCGTCATACTACTTCGAATGGGATCATATACAGGTTGGAAACCGTATGAAAGTGAAAGATAAATATGCCATCCAGCCCAGGAATCAGCAGGTTACCTGGCTTGCCGGCCTCTATCGGATCCAGCAGACGGATAACGGCTTCCAGTATCCTGTCTTCACGGTCCTCACCAGAAAACCCTCCGTGGATCTGGAGAAGATCCATGACAGGATGCCAGTCATCCTGGCTGAGGATGTCATAGCGGATTGGATCAATCCGGCTACTTTTGTGTCCGACGTAAAAAAAATCGCCGAAAACAGTCTCACGGATATGATTATCGAGAAATGTTGAGCCTGACCCTCTCAAAAACATACTCCGTATCAGAAGATAAATCCTCCCGGAAGACATAACCCAGATGGTCAAACCCTTTGATTTCTTCCGGTTCCTCGATATGATTCTCAGCCATATAGCGGACCATCTCTCCCCTTGCCATCTTGGCATAGGTTCCTTTGGTCACCAGTTTGCCCTTGGACAGCTCACAAAATGTAATGGTGATATATCGATCCCGGTCACCCAGGTACTTTTCGACACATTTCGAATACTCCTTGGAGGCCAGATTAATAATGATTCCGCTATCGTCGCGAACGGCTTTATACAGACGGTCCCCCCAGAAATCATAGAGATTCTTATGGTTTCCGATAGCGGCTTTTGCCATCATCTCCAACCGATAAGGGGTGACCCCATCCATGGGCCGCAATACTCCATAAAAAGCAGACAGAATCCTCAGATGGTCCTGCACATAATCAAAATGTCCGTATTCAAACACGGCAGGCGCCATATATTGGAAAGCAATTCCCTCATAAGATAAGATAGCCGGGGTCAGGCGGTGATACAGATCCATGTGTTCCAGACGTTCAAAATTCTGCGCGGCGATCTTATCGTTACATACCCATAATTTCTGCAGATCTTCGTGGGACTGTTCCTGCATCCAGGCGAGAATCTCTTCCGTCTGCTCCAGGAACCGGGGCCTGGTGACGGCACCCACTCCCATATCATCATTGATATTCATTTTTTTAGCCGGAGACAATATGATCTTCATCTGAGTTCCCCTTTCT
>CADBOX010000483.1 GCA_902796415.1 uncultured Lachnospiraceae bacterium | reverse complement strand
GGCAAAGCAAATTACGACTCTTTCGGGAGGACCTGCTGTTTCACTTCTGCTGGTTCTGGGACTTTCAGTCCTGAGATTCGGAGGGGTTTCTTTCCAATCAGATCTACTTGCTGATGGAGCTATTGAGTTCTTTTTAAAATATGCGTTTTTTCTTAATCTGTGTATTCTGCTTTTATCTGTTGCACCCGTACATTATTTTTATGGGGAGATAAAGGGAATGGAAACAGATGGACTTCAGATCTTCCACGCCTTGAAAAAGGATGGAGACTGAACCAAAGAGGATCAAGTGAAATGGGAATCTTGATTTGCGGGCTTAATGGTGCAGGAAAGAGCACGTTGGGACGGACTCTTGCGTCTCGTATGGGATATGAGTTCATTGATAACGAAGATCTGTTCTTTCCCAAAACAGATTCAGCTTATGAGTATTCTAATCCAAGAGGTAAAGAAGAAGCAATACAGCTGCTGGAGAAAAGGATAAACAATAATTCTCGATTTATTTTCGCTGCAGTGAAAGGTGATTACGGAGACAAACTCATAAGTGCCTTGAATCATATTATTCTGGTTGAAGCTCCGAAAGATGTCAGAAGCCAACGAGTGAGAGCTCGATCATTTTTAAAATTTGGCGAGAGAGTATCCCCAGGCGGAGAGCTTTACGAAAAAGAACAAAAATGGTTTGCTACAGTAGATCGTCGTCCAGATGATTATGTTCTTGCATGGCTGGAAACAATCGAATGTCCTGTGATACGGGTAGATGGGACTTTACCAGTAGAGGACAATCTCAAATATTTAATGTCTGTATTCTTATAACGGGAATTGATAAAAGATGCTATACGAATTAACAGATACATCAAAAGTAACTCACCTTTTTGAGGGATGGCAGGAAACTTTGATTTATTCCTGCCTGCAGAGAGTAATGGGAAAGATTTTTGTGACTGATCCGGACTCTCCCAGGTCTGCGATGGCTTATGTCGGATGTTTTGCCTTTTATGCGGGAGAAGCAGATAGGGAACTTGTTATGAATAAGCCGGATGGTTTTGTTATTATGACACCACAGAATAAAGAGTGGGAAGCCTGTATTGAAGCGTGCTTTCCGGAGGCAAAGAAAGTAACCAGGTATGCCATCAAAAAGAAAACACAGTTTGACCGGGATTATTTGAGAAAAATGACAGCGGAGTTACCTGGCGGGTATGAGCTAAAGGAGATTGATGAGAAAACCTACGACATGTGCCTGTCAGATCCGTTGACAAGGGATTTTGTTTCATCATTTGAAAGCAAAGAAAAATATCTGGAGATCGGAAAAGGTGTGGTTATTATAAAATCCGGCCTGATCGCAGCGGGGGCATCTTCTTATAGCAGATACAAAGAAGGAATCGAGATAGAGGTAGATACGATAGAGGAAGAGCGCAGAAAAGGGCTTGCGACAATCGCATGCGCTGCACTGATCTTGCGATGTCTTGATGAAGGTTTATACCCGAGCTGGGATGCACAGAATATGAATTCGGTTCGTCTGGCGAGGAAGCTTGGATATGAATTTGATCATGAATATACGGCATACGAGGTGTCATAAGAAGAAACGCAGACTGATTCAGATATTCAAGCTTACAGAGGAGATTCTTGATAGATGACAGCTGAAGAATTATGGAAAAAGTCAGGTCTTTCCGGTGACCATGAAGTATGGGCTTTCGGAGAAGCTCCGGACAAGCTGGCTGAATTAGTCGTACAGGGAATCAAAACGGCAACCTGTTCAGCATACGACCTGTATCAGATTAATAACGAGCCACTTCCGAAGGCAGGGGATTATAGTATTATTTTAAATTCTCATGATGAAGCAGTGTGTATTATTAAAACACGGAAAGTATATGTAACAGAGTTCAGTAATGTTTCTGCAGAACATGCTTTTAAAGAAGGGGAATGTGACCGGTCTTTAGAATACTGGAGAATCGTTCATATAAACTTTCTGACAAACGAACTTGCTTCTGTGCATAAAACATTTGATGAGAATACAAAAGTTGTCTGTGAAGAATTTGAAGTGGTGTATCAATGAGAATGAGACTCTTATCATGACGAAACTGAAAAGAGCACAGCTCCTCCATGCCTGACGGCAGGGGGAGCTGTTTTAGGTTAATAGTGTCGGGATTATGAAAAAATGATATAATAACAATGATGACAACAAACTATTGCATATTTAATATATAAAGCACGGAGTTATTGCATGGGTTATATCAACAACATTTATACAGGCCTTCTGGTATTTCCGTTTATAGCAGCGGTAATCACACTGCCATATGCGGTGTTTCAATATAACAGGTATGGTTCGGTATCGAAGTACAGGACGCTGATTATCTATAGCTTT
>CADBOX010000482.1 GCA_902796415.1 uncultured Lachnospiraceae bacterium | reverse complement strand
GTACACAAAATTTCCTCTCCTCCCGCTTTTCTTATCTCATTACAGAGAAAACCCCTCTGTTTCTCCACCCCGGAGGATTTTGGGATGGGAGGAAACCACTTCCATATCTTACAGATCAGATATTTCCTTTGCCGTAAGTCCTGTATACTTCGTAATAATGGTTGTGTCCATACCATCAGCCTTCATGCGTTTTGCAGTGTTCCTCAATGTCTTTCTTTCCACTGATGCAAGCACAGTAACTTCATCACGCCGCGCATCCTTCTTGTAAAGGTACGCGGTCCCAACGTGCCCATCCTGAGGCATTCTCGTGATCCTGAGAGGTGCTCACACACCTCATACTCTACTATCATACCCACAGGTATGGAGAATCGAGCAGAAGATGAGCAGCACAGCTCACTCCGCCATCTTATAGAAAAGCATATCCGTCTCCTCTTCCGTCATCAGTTTATTTAAGTCATTTGTATTGTCAACCCCATATTTTGCCATCAGTTCCTCGATGTATTTACGTGCCGTTTCGTAATTTCCGCCGGAGACTTTTTCAAGGTCTGAAATTGATAGTTTGTTCATCTTTCAACACTCTTTCATATCTGTTCTTGGCATGGTTGTTTGTTTCTCACAGTGTGTTTTTTATCGCGGCTGCCATCGCTTCCACCATCTCTTCATCCACGGCTTCGCCGAGGTACTGACGAATAAGGTTTTGGATGGTTTTTAGGGAACTGTTCTTCCTCGTATTGTAAGCTATACTATCAGCCTCAAAATGATACTGGTAGAGGTCGGTGTGCGGAAGAAAATAGTTTATGATCGCCAGGATACGATCAGTTTTTGAAAGGGTCATGTTCTTCACCACTCCGCATATTCACTCTTCGTTACGAATTTTGCTGACCAGAGAATATAATCCACCAGGTCAGGTTTCTTATCCCCGAATTCCTTCCTGCAGTACGCGGCATCGATCCTTGCGTCGGGATCCATCTTCACGAACTTCTCATCATCAAAAGAGGCGTCAATCTCAGCCAGGATCTTTGGTTCGATTTCCTCCCAGGGGATGCCATGATCCTTGACAAAGGATGCTTTTGTCGCGGCGAGGAACTCGGCTTTATCTTCTGCTGTCATCTTTGATATCTTTTTGCGTTTCATTTCCGCCACATCCTTTCGAATTCAGTACAGATTTCGGCCTCCAATATTATTCCTTCAATCGTCCGATCAAGCTACTCCAACGAACGACGCTCTTTTTCAATCTGTTCTTCCGTGAGGGGTGCTTCTCTTTCATACTCTTCTCGTGTCATAATACTCCGCGTACGATTCTAAACATACGCTTTCAACTTGAAAAAGTCATTATACAGCTTATTCATGTCAAGACTGAAATCAAATTGATCGCCTTTTCTGTCCAGTAAGAACAGCACATGGTCAATATCTCTTTTTAGAGCACCTTCATTGATTTCTATACTTTCCAGAAATGATGTCAATTCCTTCTTCATTCTATCACGGTCATCAATCTCTCCAAAATGATGGCTGTCATATTTTTCAATGATATCGGCGATTTCTATTTTCTCAGCATCCGTGAGCGTATAGATAGCATCATAGGTCTGCTGGCTGATAATGAGTGTAATGACATCTCGTTTCATGTTTGTTTTACCTGGCTACGGGATCAATCCCTCCTAAACAGATCTCTGGTGTATACCTTATCTTCCACATCGTCCAATACGCTATCATACCCGCAAAGGTACGCGGTACGTAAGTCCTGTATGAATTATAATTCGGCCTGCATCTGACGTTTGTCAACACTAAAGATATAGCTTTACCCGCACAACCGCAGTTCCCTCTGGATGACACCTTTCTTTTCTCTGGCCACCATGAACTTCCCTTCGCTGTCATGCTGTCTACGCTTCGCCCCATGCGTTACCGCATGACACGCAAGACTCCCTTCTGATGCCGCGGCTTACGGCTTATCGGCAGACGGCTCCTGTCTGCTATATAAAGGCGCCCTTCTGAGCGCACTACCAGGTACCTGTATTCAAGAGCATAAGGTAGTCGGTTATTTTGATATGTTACAAATCTGTTAAACTTAACAATTTTTAGGCGAAACCGAATTGGAACAATTCCCTTATTTATAGGATTTCCTCGTTAATATTTTTGTAAAGTAACACGGTACCAACGTGGCAATTTGATCTTGCCTTCATGCGGCTTGACCTGCCGCCCCCCGTTTCCGTAATGACGTTCCCGCCGTGTCTGCCAAGGCATTGCTTACCACGGAAGCCACATGTCATCTTCCTTCATATCCTT
>CADBOX010000481.1 GCA_902796415.1 uncultured Lachnospiraceae bacterium | reverse complement strand
CTGATCGAATTTTTGTTGTAGCCCAGGCATTTTACGGAAACAGGACAGGTACGGAAATAAGGCCTGAGAACATGGATGCATTCATCTGGGGTTATGTCGATCCTAAGTTCGCGGCACATATAAAGCCTGACAGAGCAATGATCAGAGTTCCCGATACGGATCATCTTGTCATTGTTTACGACAGAAACCAGGAAAAACGCAGAAGGGAAGAGTGCGCCAGATTAAAGGAAGAAGGACATGTATGTAAACCGTTGGCGTTCATTCCCGAAGAAAACATAGAATTATACAGCCGGTGCATTGTCTGCAGAATGAATCATGACGGGACTTTCGCAAGCCTGGAAAAAGGCGACGGAGAGAAGTTTGTGAAGTACCTCGCGGAATGATAGTCATACGAAAATCCCTTCACCTCTTTGGAAAAATAATTCATTCCGCAGAATCATTTTCCGGCTCAAAGCAGCTCATATCAATATTGCCCGTCTTACAGGCTGCCTCGATCTGCTCAAACATCCTGTAACCCGTGCAGCATCCTGCGGAAAAGTTTTTAGTCACAACAGCGAAGGCAGAAAACAAACCAACATATTCAGCCGATATTCCCAAAGCCGGAAAAATAAGCGCATATCCCGCAATGAGCCCCGGCGACGCCATTGACACTTCTACTGCAAGAATAATCACAATCAGTATGAAGGAAATAGATATAGATGTCCCTGTAAGCTCGGCAGCAAAATAGGGTGCCAGTGCAAAAAACATTGTACAGGTAGGATCAAGCATTCCGTAGGCCAGAGAAATCCAGAAGTTAGAGAAAGTCGGGTTGATTCCCAGATCTTTTTCAGATACCTCAAAACACAGTTTGAACGCAGGGTGAGAAGAGCCGGTTGAAAAAGCTCTCATAATGACAGGCTTGGTTTTCCTCCACAGAGTCCTGTGATTGATTTTATGTTTAAAGGAAACCGTAAGCAGCTTGATCGAATAACATACTGCCATCGCAATATAACAGGCAAGAATGAACTTCCATCCTCTGATAAATACGGACGCCTGACCTCTGGCCACGATATTCAAAATACTCAGGAAAGTCACCGCCGGCATAAGGATCAGCACCGTATTCATAAAGCCGATAAGCCATTCTGCAATCTGATCAACGATCTCCCTCAGAGAGCTGCCGCCATCTCCCAGTTTCAGAAGAACGGCTCCCATTCCGATCCCCAGCACTGCAAGCTGCGGAATGTTGTTCTCGACAAAAGGCGCAACCAGACTGACCGGAATGATGTCGTACAGAAATCCCAGGATAATTCCCACAGAAAACCCGGTACTTCCATGACCAAACAAAGGGAAAAAGAGGATGCCGAACAAACTGGAGATGACCGCAATACAGCAGATTACAAAAAGAAAACGCTTGAGCACTCTGGATCCGAGGCCGGTCAAAGCATCAATATCGTCAAGAATACTGACCGCTCTCACAATCGTAAAGAAAATGACCGGGCCCATAATGCCTGCCATAATGCTCAGGATGATGTTCAGAATCGGCGTTGAAATTTCATCAACTATGAAACGGTTGACTGCTTCAGGCAGCTGCAGAAAGATCAGGCCCAGGACCAGGCCTCCTATTGCAGCCATAACCATAGGCTGCTTCAAAATGTTTCTGCTTTCGGGCTTTTTGGAAGAACGCAGGGTCACAACATTGATTCCCCGAAGGTAACGGTACGACGCCATATTTTCTACCTTGGCGCCTGCACTGGCGATCATTTTCTGCCAGCTGCGTTCCTCTGCCGCTTCTCCTGCTGCAAAAGGATCAAATTGATCTGCCTTCATATAGATTTTGCATTCAACACTGCCGTTTCGCTTCCGGATCAGGTAGTGGATTTCCTGATCCGGGCCAAATGCATTTTCATAATCGCTGATCAGCGCTTCCAAAGAATGGATGAACACATCCTGATCCTCTTCGGCTATCTTTTTTTTAAGCAGCAATTCCCTGCAGTCTTCTATAATCCTGTTATCATTCAGATTGCACTTTTTCATTAGTACTAACCCCATATCGCCTGTTTATACCCAGCACTGACCCTCTGAAAGCTTTTTCGTAAAAATCCTTCCTGCATTTGCGGTGTCTTTTGCCTGATGATATTTAAATAACATACTGCCGTCCTCCAGTAAACCCAGTATTTCTATTTTCCCTGTCACATGGGAAAGAATAAAGCGGCAGCTTTTCCCCTGGCCGTTCTGCATCTGCATGGCGTTCCGGACAATTTCGTACCCGTCTGATAAAGGTACCTGGAAATGGTTCATTACCCCTTTGGCCGGACGGCACTGGAATATATAATAAGGAATCACACCGATTCCGGTAAGTTTTTTCAGAAGGAGCCCCAGTACATGACTGTCGTCGTTCACACCTTTTAAAAGTACGGTCTGGTTACGGACAGGAATCCCGAGAGAGAGAAGCATTTCGACAGCAGCTGTCGATTCCCGGGTAATCTCGTTGGGATGATTGAACTGGGTGATCACAAATATCTGTTTCTTTTCCCGGTAGTCCTTCAACAGGGCCGCAAGTTCAGGGTCGGAAGTAATTCTCTGCGGGAGAACCACCGGCGTCCGGGTTCCGAACCGGATCAGATCCAGGTGCGGAATCCCGCATAATAAGGAAAGATACTGCCTGATCGTCTCATTGCTGTTCATAAAGGCATCTCCGCCGCTGATCAGAACATTGGAAATTTCTTCGTGGCTCCGTATATAATCTGCCATGTCTCCTATATATGAACAGATTTCATTCACTGACAGCCCTACCAGCCTTTTCCGGAAGCAATGTCTGCAATACATGGCGCACTGATTTGTCGATAAAATCAGGACAGTTTCCCTGTATTTATGCTGGAGACCGGGCAAAACGGTGTTTGACTGTTCTCCGCTGGTATCAAAACTTCCGATACTTGCAAGTTCATTCAGACTGGGAATACTCATTTTTTTAATAGGATCTTCGGGATCGGCCCTGTCTATCAGAGAAAGATAATATGGGTTTACAAAAACAGGATACTGTTCCTGAATTTCCTGAAGAGCAGGGATATCTTCCGGGGGAAACCCGAAAAGATCCTGAAGTGTTTCAATCTGATTATAACCTTGCGCCAGAAGGGTCTGCCAGTATTTCATGTTAACCTCCTCGTTTTCATACTGTATTCTTCCATTTATTTATTTTTTAAGCAAATTCCTGTATCATTATATCATTAAATGCATTCTTTTTTAGGGAATGTTCGAGCTGTCATTGAGGAGAGGGTATGAAAAGGCTGAGATTATTAAGAAGCGTGTTAAAAAGGACAAATGCCGACAAGCTGATCACAGGCTTTGCTGTATTTTTTCTGCTGGCTGCATTTTTGATCATGCTCGTGGAACCCGGTATTACCAACTATCGCGATGCCGTCTGGTATTGCTATGCCATTTTCTCCACAGCTGGGTTCGGGGATTTTGTTGCTGAAACCATCCCGGGAAGGGCTATATCCATATTTCTTACGGTCTATACCATCCTTATCGTTGCGATTGTGACCGGTGTTGTTGTGGCATTTTACAATGATCTGGTTGCTATGAAATATAAAGCAAGCAAGGCAGAACTGCTTGATAAACTGGAAAACCTTGAGACACTCTCAAAGGAAGAGCTGTCGGAACTGTCAGATAAGATCAAAAAGATCATGTGATATGAAGCTGGAAAGGGGAAAAGATGAGCAGGATAAAAGAATTACAGAAACAGGTTCATAAGGTTCTGAAAAGCATGGAAGACAATCAGAAACGTGCAAATGCAATTGCCCATCTGCACGGAGTATCTCTTGCAGCAGTCATGATCGCAAAGAAGCGGGGAGAAGATCCGGAACTGGCAGCTATGGCAGGTTTGCTTCACGACTTATACGCCTATAATAGCGGATCTTACGATGACCATGCACATAAAGGGGCAGAATATGCCAGAGAGTTACTGGAGAAGATGGATCTTACAACCGCTGAAGAGACAGAAGCAATCTGTTCGGCAATCTGGCATCATGACAGCAAGGCAGAGATCGATGCACCAATGGATGAGATCCTGAAAGATGCGGATGTGATCCATCATTCACTGGGGGATCCCACTAAGGACATCAAGCCTCATGAGCTGGAACGATATGAAAAATTGTGCAGTGAGTTTGGCTTCATCTAATAACAGGGAGCAAAACTGGATGCCGCCATTGAATGGCTGACCGGATACGATATGAAGCAGGTTGATCAGGAAATGACCTACGGAGTCTTTTTTGATCAGGCGCCTGCCATGAATCCGAGGGCAGAACTGATCAAAGGAAAGGTATGCGGAGTGCAGGTGGAAACTATCGAAGACCCCATGATGCAGAAGATCCGCTGGCTGGACAAACTGGTAAATGAACTGGCTAAAGGCAAGCCTCTGAATAAGGTGCTGCGGTGATCGGAATGAAACAATATGAATATGACGCGGTTCTCCATGTGATGGATGATAACGGGGTGTTTATGTAGCTTTTCCATGGAATATCCGGGAAGAATTCGGGAAGGGGCGTGTGAAGGTTCACGCGCTGTTTGACGGCATCCCATATGACGGAAGCATCGTCAACATGGGAGTGAAGAATCCGGACGGTTCT
>CADBOX010000480.1 GCA_902796415.1 uncultured Lachnospiraceae bacterium | reverse complement strand
TCCCGAATGGCCTCCAGACTTTGGAAACCCTCCTCAGAGGAAACCAGGAATCTCACATCCGCTTTCTTTTTATTCTTGATACTAAATTCAAGCAACGCACTTTCCCTGACCAGTATCTTATAGCCTCTGTTCGCCATTTCACCTATTCTTTCATATCCCTTCTCTGAAAGGCTGCCTACTGAAGTGATCTTGCAGCCCTCCGTATGGAGCACTTCCGGGGCATTCTTCATCATTTCCATGGCATCTGAAAGCATGGCCTCCACATGTCCTGGCAGAAGTGGATAATGATTTTCCTTCCAAATTTTATCCGCAACCTCACCGACAGTCATCGGATTCTTACTGAAAAGGCCGGTAAACCGGATCGTCACATCCTGATGAGGCAGGGGAAGGGCCAGTATATTTCCCCACATGTCCGGCGTAAAGCGATAAAGCTGGTAGGTGCGCTGCAGCTCCGCTGCCCGTTCCTTCTCCCGCTGCTCCTCACGAGCCCGGATCTCCTTCTTACTAAGCTTCTTCACCTTCTTCATTTTTGTATTCTTATGAAATAAACTCATAACCGAGACCTCCCTTCTAAAGTATCTTCCGGGTCATTAATTACCCCTCTACTATCTATATAGAACATCTGGGCGAATTTCTTAAGAGTTATTTTTTTTTTAATCGAGTCGGGCGCCAACGGAAAAAGGCTGCCGCATTCGTCTGATGCGACAGCCTTTTGCTCATCTATTCCATTTTACCGTATCTCCACGGCTTATTCAAGTGCTCCCTTGTATTCCTCGAAGGAGATACCCTTATCCATGATCTCCTGTGCCAGAACCGGATCATTGATATAACGGAAATGCCACGGCTCATAAGCGTATCCGGTCTCAGCTTCCTTGCCCTCCAGGAAACGAAGGATGAAACCGTACTTTGCAAGCTTCTCATGAATCTTCGCGAAGATCTCGCGCTGAGCGATCATGTCATCATTATCATCAACACGCTTTCCATCGACAACCAGGCAGATATCGATAGCCAGACCGGTGTGATGCTCTGAATAGCCCGGAACCGCCACATACTTCTTAACGTATTCCTCGCCCTTCTCGATGGTCCAGTCATCCCAGAGCTTCTGCTGCTCTGCTACGCTTCTGGTGGTGCTGTCCAGCTCGATGTAGATTCCTTCATCCGCACATTCCTTCTGAAGCTTCAGGAACTGCTCCAGAGCCTTCTCCTCGACCTTATATGTCTCGCCGTAGCGGTTGGTAGCCTCTTTCAGGACGACCTTGCTCTCCCAGTCATCCGGAAGCTTATGGGTCTTATTGACAAGAACCAGATAATCATAGGCAGCCTGTTCATCGTGCTTCATCAGATGGCCATCCTCATCGAAGTCAAGCCATGCATCACCGACTTCAACATGTCCGGTAGCCATCGAACCATCATCCAGGAAGTAGTACTGATAGCTTCCCTGCTCCAGCCATCCGGTCGTCATCGCTCCGGATTTCTTATCCAGATAATACCACTTATTATTGATCTTTCTCCAACCGGTTGCCATTGCTCCGGAGTGGCTCAGATAATACCATTTGCCTCCGCTCTTCTTCCAGCCGGTAACCATATATCCCTTCGCATTGAAGAAATACCATTTCCCATTGATCTGCCGCCACTGGCTCTTCGCATACGATCCATCGGAATAGGAATACCACCAACCGGTCTTATTATGCTTCCACTGACCCTCTTCCTTCTCCGCCGCTAAAGCGCTGCCTGCTGCGCTTGTTGCCAGAACTCCCACGGTAAGAAGCGAAATCATGAGTTTCTTTGTCTTTTTCATTGTATATCCTCCTCATCCGGTATGTTTTTCGTCCTTCCGCTCCACGGATCATGCTGTCAGTGAAACGGAAGGGCGATCACTCGAAACATATTATACCACAGTTCTACATAGAAAAACGTTCCAAACTGTCACACATCTCAACTTTTTTATAAACTTTCGGCCAGCTTGACAAGCCCTTTTCTACTCCTCACTTTCAAAGATTGTTACTCCTTTATCTGCATATAAAAGCAATGCACTCATATTTAAGTCATCTTCACCTTCAACATAGGGAGTTACTGTAGAAACATTATAGAAAAGATCATCAGCAACCCTTGGAGCAGTATCATTATCAGGATTTTTCAAAAAAACAACTACATCTAAAGTATCATCATCTTCAGGGAATTGATTCACATTAGCAGCACTGCCAATAACAACAACCTTTTTCACTACATTTTTGTTAGATTCTGCATATTTGCATACTTCATTTGCAGAGGATCTGAAAATAGAGTGGATTTTCTCAAGATTAGTGCTCATAATTATTGTTCCTTTCTTTTCTATGCTAAACCATTTTTCTCACTTCTCTATTCTTCTCTTTACACCATCTTCATCCTTCACTTACTTCATAGGACATTTTCCGATAATTCTTAAGACATATTTTATAATTCTATAAATTTTGTCTATTCAGGTACCTGGCATTACAGCGTCTGTACAGCGTCTGAATTTTAATTCCTCTTGCGTAAATATATATTTTTTTTATATAATAAATGCAGCCATTTTATTGATTAGTCATTCGGAGAAATTGAAAGGGGAGGTTATAAGGATGAGACTCAAAAAAATATGTGGCGCGGTATTGATCACCGGAATTAT
>CADBOX010000479.1 GCA_902796415.1 uncultured Lachnospiraceae bacterium | reverse complement strand
CCATATGCCTTTATATAGTTTCCCATCCTTTAACTTCCTCTTACATTCCATTTAACTTAACCTTCCAACTGCCTGATTTATTGGAACCCACTCGCTCTATAACCTGCTTCTTCATTAGCGAGGAGATGAGTCTCTGGACAGTCTTTTCCGATTTCCCGATTCTTATGGCCATCTCAGCCTTTGAAATTCCCTCATTATTCTGAATCAGATTAAAAATAACCTTTTCTGCTTCTGTAAGCTCGGTATTTATCTGGACATTTATCTGGACATTTGTCCTGATAAATTCAAAGAAAAAGCCATATGCCTCTTTTCTATAATTCCAGGTCACATTCTGGCTTTTGCAGAAATCGTTTACACGCTGAAATCCTGTACCTGATTTTTCTACGTCTTTACTCCTAAACAAAATGTCCAGAATAAGTTTATTTCGCTTATATGACGGTAGATTCCGGGATATAAAATCCAGTGGCGTTAGATCATCCGGAAATGATCCGGGATTATATATCTCTATTTTTCCAGGATGAATGCCGATTTCAATCTCCGGAATCGTTTCATAATCAGCATGAGCAAATGCATTTACAATGATTTCACGAATCGCCTCTTCGGGTATTTCCGGAATCTCCTTCCTCTTTCTCGTCCCAATCTCCCCTCTCCAATTGATGCGGTTCAAAATGTAATCTAACGCGGCATTCACAAGATTATATATATTGCCCTCAAGCAACTTCAAATCTGTAAATGTGACTTTATTATCTGTAGCATACGATGCCAGCTTTAACCCAATCTTTGCGTCTTTGCCAAAAAGGGCATATCCCCCATTGTTTATTTGCCCTTCATGTATGATATCAATCGTAGTAAGCAGCTTATCTTTGTCATACTCCTTCATAGACAGACGTCCACAGCCTTTTGCAGACTGATAAAAATCCTTCAATGCCCCATCATCTAAGTCTTCAGCGGTATAATCCGTTATCTCTCTTTCCCATTTGGAAGAGTAATCATCATTTTTTATCAACCGTTTCAATTCATCTGGGGACATGCGTCTATTCTCCGTCCCTGTACGTATAAGATATTTGCCATTAACAGCATATGGTCTGTTATGACCGGAAAACGACACCTTAATTATCGTACGCTGTTCTATCGTGAGTACTTCTATTGTCGGTGCAATTCTCGGTTCAATGGAGTCATTGATTATTCTGGATATATCTTTTTTTGTGGAATCACTTATCTGTTGCCCCCTGACAAACCCGGAATCATCAACGCCAAAGTAAATCGTGCCTCGGCAATGTTTATTCAAAATTGCCGCTATAGCTTCCACAGCCTCATTCTTTTCCCCCGTAGTAAGCTTAAACTCAACAGTTTCACTTTCAGATCCAATAACCATCTGTAACCTCCTCCCTGAAAGCATTTTTTAAGATTCCCGACTCACTGGCGGTCTTCATAAGGCCATACTTCGTATTCTCTCAGAATACCTTTGATTATATCATGGACACCGCAAACTGTCCATATATTTATATATGATTTTGTCCATATAATTTTTACAATTTTAGAACTTCCCTGGCAGCATGCATCTTTATAAAATTCTTATGGATCGGCCGGATAAATCCGAAGCTCCCCGATCCGATTAAAACGTAAAAAAAGCCTCATGCCACAGGGATTCTGTAGCACAAGGCTTCGTTTTGCTATATTCGTTTTTATTTTCTCTTTTTAGCCTGAGTGGACAGCCAGACGCTCAGCGAAGGTGTCATTTTCAGGCTCAGGGAGAGTGTGAGGGAATAGCTTCGCGATTATTCGTATTCGATGGCAGCATCTATATCTTGTATCTTGGTTGTTCCAGGAACACCATATTTAGTATTATTTTTCCAGATATTCCGCCATTTTTTTGAATCTCGCCGTGTTCTGATTGACATTTTATTGACTCAAGCGCATTGAGTTTTGAAATAAGTGCACTTGGACCTTTGTAGTTCTCACAAAGAGGCGCGTGAAGAAATAATCATAGTTCTCATCCGTTTCAAATTCCGGAAGCGGAGAACCCTTCTTTCCCAATGCAGTTCATTATCACGCTGACCATCATCTCTTTTTCTTCCGGCCTGGACTCTGCAATCATGATGGTCAGTGCTACCAGCGTATGGTCATCCAGGCGCTTGCCGCCGTTCGCATCGTACAGCAGCCCGTTGCGGTCCAGGAAATACAGAAACATGGTGGCTGCGATGCGCTTGTTGCCGTCCCAGAAGCTGTGATTTTTCGTCACAAAATAGAGCAGATTTGCTGCCTTCTCTTCTACCGTCTGATAGATATCCTGCCCTCCGAAAGACTGGTAGATATTT
>CADBOX010000478.1 GCA_902796415.1 uncultured Lachnospiraceae bacterium | reverse complement strand
TTTGTTGACATCTGGCACCCTCAGTCATAAACTGGAAGGGTAATATGTTTACTATCGCAATGCTAGCTAAATGGCATTGCCGTGAACAGGACTTACTTATATCGGTTAAATCACCATCGGAAACTCGTACACGCTGCCGACCTTCAGGATACCCGAAGGTTCTCCGGTCACGGTAAACGTTGCACCATCCCATCCATAAGTGATCTCCCCGGTCAGCCCGCCTAAATCATCTGTAAAAAGAAGCTTGTCTCCGTTTTCTGTCACGATACCCTCTGTAGAGATCATCCCGTAAATGGTCAGGCTGCCGATATAGTCACCTTCCATGGTTTGCTCGATAATCAGGCTGCTGTACACAGAATCTGTTCCCTGATTGTCGACATATGTTCCGCGGATATCCATTTCCGGCATTTCAAAAGGTTCACCTGAAGCCTCAGCCAGAATCGCAGCAAGATAATATGCCCTGTTTTTTGTAATGCGGGCATTTTCTCCACTTAAAAGCATGGGATACATGCTGCCGTCACGGTAACCTGCCACCGAAACTTCGGCCATCAGCTCCTTAATGGTGATCCAGTTCAGCTCTTCAGCACGAAGAGCTTCCATGCGACCGGCATCAAGTCTATTTTCCAGCCGGCCCCAAAGGCTGTTCAGCTCAGTGTCCCAGACCACATACGGCCACTGCGAAGACATGTTTAAGTCGTACTGCGTTTCTGCCTCTGCCTCTATGCTGTCGTATTCTGCTACAAGATTGCTTATGTTGTTCATTTCCTCTGTGATGCTCTGCGCTGCTCCGGAGATTACTTCCACCTGAGATGTGATTTCCGCAGTATGGTCTGCAGAGAAATCCTGCCCCTGCGCATAAACTGTTGAAGTCCCTAACAACAGTAATCCGGTTATAGCTATGATCAGTCTTTTCATCTTTATTCCTCCGGTTTAAAAAGGTAGCTTATTTATATGAATCTAAAAGAATTGATTTAATTATACTATAATACCACAGGAACCAATACAATATGTTATAATTATACTGTAAAATGCAATTTATAACGAACGGCAACAAAACAACAGCCGGATTATAGATGCGTTCATAAAGCCGGCCAACTACCGCACTCATCACAACTGTTTATTCTCATAAAGGAGCTACCGAAAGTGCTTGAATGGAAAGAATATTTTGATCCCAATGTAATAGAATCCGGGAAAAGCTATGCTCGACATTATGCTGTTAAACATATCACAAAACACGGCGATACATTCGATGCTAAAGTAGAGGGCACAAAGCTATATTATGTAAAACTTCATTATGATGGTTACCGTATTATGGATAGCAGCTGCTCCTGTCCTTTTGCCTCCCGCGGCAATTACTGCAAGCACATGGCCGCGGTTCTTTACAAAATCGACGAATTAAAAGAAGAAGCTTACTTTAACGATAAAGAAGATTTTGTATTCCCTTCCACCCCCTCCAAAACTCCTGTTTCCGGGCTCATTAGCGCAGCAAGCCGTGATCAGCTTGAAGGAATTCTTCTGGAATTAGCAAAAAAAGACAGCGCTGTTGAAGACCGAATACGCATCAAACTTGCAGGAGTTATTGCGTCAACAGACATCAACGAAATGCAAAAAGAGATCAATGCAATCTTCAAAAAACATTCCGTATACGGTCATCGTATCTATTCCGATAATGCAGCCGCTTTTACGAATGATGTGGTCACCTATTTGGAAAACAAGACCGATCGACTATTCAATGACAGGGAGTATTATGCTGCATTTGAGATCTCAAAATATACATTTTTAAAGCTCGGAAATTGGGATATTATAGATGATGGAGAGACATCTGCCATTCCTCTTTGTTGTTATAAAATCTGGCAGACAGTTGTTGAGAACTGTTCTGATTCAGACCGTGTTTTGATCAAAAAATGGTTTCTGGACCATTCTGAGGACGAAACAATCGATGAGTATTGTGAAGATGTGATCTACGATTTTCTCAAATACGAGCTGGCCTCGAAAAAGGAATTGGAAGATGAAATCAAAAATCTTGATGAGATAATCAATAGCTGTGCAGGATCCAATGAATGCCGGCATGTATATACAATTCGTTATGGATACGACCTTGATGCTGTAGGTCTCAGAACCATTTTTATGAAACGGTTAGGCGCAAGCGAAGAAGAAATCGACAGTTTCAGGCGAAAATATATGAGCTTTCGATCGGTGAGAGAATACTACATCCGAAAAGCGAAGGATGAAAAAGATGCTGCGGAAGAGATCCGGCTTTTGATCGAAAGCAAAAGATATGATGCAAATTCACCCAAACAGATTCATCTTTATTCACAGAGATTGATTGAGCTATACCACATGCAAAAAGATTGGGATAGTGAAAAGAAGGAGCGGAAATATGATTTTCTCTCTTCCCAATCATCAACGTTAAATGACTTTAGGAATTACCGGGATATGTGTTCAGAAGAAGAATGGTCTAAGGAGCGGATAGAGTTGATAAACTCTCGCTTAGATAC
>CADBOX010000477.1 GCA_902796415.1 uncultured Lachnospiraceae bacterium | reverse complement strand
TCAGCTGCGCAGAAGAAAGTCGAAAGTAAGCTGGTCTGATTCCGGAAGATCCGACAGGATGCCCAGCTCCACCATCTTATCCACGTTGCTCTTACTGATCTTGGCCTGGTTTCGGAAATTATCCAGCGAAGTGAATCTTCCGTTTCGGGCAGCCTCCTCGATCTGCTCACATGCTTTCTCTCCCAGTCCTTCGATGCTGGAAAGGGGAGGCATGATCTTATCTCCGACGATCAGAGACTCCCTGGCTTTTGCCCGGTAGATGTCGATGGGCAGGAAAGAGAATCCCCTGGCGTACATCTCCTGGGCGATCCTGCCGTCCCGGATGGTATCCAGGTCCTTCTTGGTCTGCTGGTCTTTCGGTATACTCTTTAATTTTTCGAGAGCATCCCGCAGTACATCTGGCCCCATGCACATGATTTCATAGGAGAATGCGGAAGCACGAATGGCAAAATAAGCGGCATAGTAAGCCAATGGATAGTGAACTTTGAACCAGGCTACCCGCCATCCCATCATGACATAAGCGGCTGCATGGGCTTTCGGGAACATATATTTTATCTTCTTGCAGGAACCGATATACCAATCCGGTACCTGGTGATCCAGCATCTCTTTCTCCCAGTCCGGTTTCAGCCCTTTTCCTTTTCGTACGGATTCCATAATGGTGAAGGAAAGCTCTTTATCAAGTCCCATGTTAATCAGATAGGTCATAATATCATCACGACAACAGATACAGCCGGAGATCTCAGCCTTACCCTGCCGTATCAGTTCCTGGGCATTGCCCAGCCATACATCCGTACCGTGAGAAAGCCCGGAGATACGTACCAGATCAGAGAAAGATTTGGGGTGTGTATCTTTCAGCATCTGTATGACGAAGTCTGTTCCAAATTCCGGCACACCCAGTGATCCCATCTCCACACCGTCGATCTCCTCCGGTCTGATTCCCAGGATATCTGTTCCATGGAACAATTCCATGACATCCGGATCATCCAGAGGGATATCCTTCGCCTTGATTCCGGTCAGGTCTTCCAGCCGCCGGATCATGGTAGGATCATCATGACCCAGGATATCGAGTTTAAGCAGGTTATGGTCGATGGAATGATATTCATAATGGGTGGTAACCACATCGGTATCCATGTCATTGGCGGGATGCTGTATGGCAGTAAAATCATAGATGTCATACTCGTGTGGAACCACGATGATCCCTCCGGGATGCTGTCCGGTGGTCCTCTTTACCCCCGTGCATCCTTTTGCAAGCCGGGCGATCTCACAGGAACGTTTGTGAATGTTATGATCTTCAAAATATCCTCTCACATACCCGTAGGCCGTCTTGTCAGCGATGGTTCCAATGGTTCCGGCACGATAGGCCTTCCCCTCCCCGAAGATGACTTCCACATATTTGTGGGCTTTTGCCTGATACTCTCCGGAGAAATTCAGATCGATATCCGGTTCTTTGTTCCCCTTGAAACCCAGGAAGGTCTCAAAAGGAATGTCATGCCCTTCTTTCAGAAGGGGTTTTCCACAATTGGGGCAGTTTCTGTCCGGCATATCGCAGCCTGACATACCCATCTTGGCATATGGCTTCACATATTCCGAATCAAAATCCACAAAATGGCAGGAAGGGCATATATAATGAGCCGGCAATGGATTCACTTCCGTGATACCTGACATGGTTGCCACAAAAGAGGAACCCACAGAACCCCTGGAACCAACCAGGTATCCGTGATCATTGGAATCCCATACCAGCTTCTGGGCTATGATATACATCACTGCAAAGCCATTTGTAATGATAGAATTCAGCTCCCGGTCCAGACGGCTTTTAACGATCTCAGGCAGGTCCGGGCCGTAGATCTCATGAGCCTTATCATAGCAGATCTTCGTCAATGTTTCGTCTGATTTTGGTATGACAGGAGGACACTTTTTCGGATGAACCGGGGAAATCTTCTCGATCATATCCGCGATCTTGTTACTGTTGGTCACCACAACCTCATAAGCTTTTTCTTCTCCCAGATAGGAGAATTCAGAAAGCATCTCCTCGGTGGTACGCAGATACAGAGGTGCCTGCCTGTCGGAATCCGAGAATCCTTTTCCAGCCTGGAGGATACGCCGGTAGATCTCATCTTCCGGATTCAGAAAATGTACATCGCAGGTGGCCACCACAGGCTTGTGGTATCTCTCGCCCAACTCCACGATCTTCCGGTTATAATCCCTTAAGTCCTCCTCGGATACGGCCTCATATCTGTCACTTTCCAGCATGAAGGCATTATTCCCTATAGGCTGGATCTCCAGATAATCATAGAAATCCACCAGTCTGGCAAGCTCTTCCTCGCTCTTATGGCTGATCACTGCCTGAAAGAGATCTCCCGCTTCACAGGCGGAACCCAGGATAAGGCCTTCCCTGTATTTTTCGATCAGACTTTTCGGCATTTTCGGTCGACGCTGGAAATATCTCAGATGAGCTTCCGACACCAGACGGTTCAGGTTCACCCTGCCTTGATCATTTTTTATCAGGATAATCCCATGAGTGGCATTGGCTTTGCGGATCAGATCCTCCGATACCGCTCCCATGGAATTGAGCTGGTCCGTATCATGGACCCCCATCTCCTCCAGCATGGTGACAAAATGCAAGAATATCTCTGCCGTCACCCTGGCATCATCCACCGCTCTGTGATGATGTTCCTGTTTGATTCCCAGGTGTTTACAGATAGTATTCAGTTTGAAACGGGTGAGATCCTTCAGAAGGAGTCTGGCCATCTGCAGTGTATCAAGAACCGTAAACTCTGCTTCCAGCCCAAGTTTTCCGGCCTTCTCCCGGATGAATCCCACATC
>CADBOX010000476.1 GCA_902796415.1 uncultured Lachnospiraceae bacterium | reverse complement strand
TGTAATGCACCGGCTGCCGGATATTGTAAAGAAGAGGACGGATTCCTCACCATGTTTGGATTGTATGCGGGTGACGGGGTCCATACCAAAAGAGCAGTCCGCCGGGTTAAACTCCCGGAAGGAATCACTGCGGGCGAAAAGAGAGAACTCGCCGCTTCTTTAGGCAAGGGAGTGGCCCATGATGTGAATAAGGGAAAGGTTTATCTGGTGGGAGCAGGTCCCGGAGACGAAGACCTGCTGACCAGAAAAGGACTCCGGTTGATCCGGGAGGCAGATGTGGTTGTCTATGACAACCTGGCGTCCAGTTCTCTTTTGAACGAGGTGAGGGATGACGCGGAACTGATCTATGCCGGAAAACGTTCCTCCCACCATCATTTAAGACAATTTGAGACCAACCAGCTCCTGGTGGAACTGGCATTGGAAGGGAAAAAAGTGGTACGTCTGAAAGGCGGAGATCCCTACATCTTCGGCCGGGGCGGTGAAGAGGGGCAGGAACTGGTGGCTGCCGGTATAGATTTTGAGGTGGTTCCGGGAATCTCTTCTTCCTATTCCGTGCCGGCTTATTGCGGCATTCCGGTCACCCATCGAGATTTTGCCTCCTCCTTCCACGTGATCACCGGCCATGAAGGAAACCATAAAAACGGGGAGACCGTGCTGGACTACCGGACTCTGGCCAAAGAGGAAGGAACCCTGATTTTCCTTATGGGGCTGAGTAATCTTCCCAATATCGTATCCCGCCTTATGGAATACGGGAAAGACCCGGAGACCATGGTGGGAGTATTGCAGGAAGGAACCACCGCCAGACAAAAAGTGGCAGTGGGACGACTGTATGAGATCGTAGAAATCGTGAAAAAAGAGGGAATCAAGACGCCTGCCATCACTGTGGTGGGAGACGTGGTAAGCCTCAGGGAAGTACTGGACTGGTATGGAAAGAAGCCTCTTTCCGGCCAGAGGGTCCTGGTAACGGGAAGCCGTTCCATGACAGACCATCTGTCCCCACTGCTGAAAGAGGAAGGGGCGGAAGCAATCTCTTTCAGTCTGATCCGGACTGAGAAGATAAACGGGCCTGAGCTTGGCAGAGCCATCGAGGAGATCGGGAAATATACCTGGATCGTCTTCACCAGTGTCAATGGGGTGGAGATCTTCTTTGAACAGATCAGAAATTTACACAAGGACATCCGGTCCTTTAACCATATTCATTTCGCCGTGATCGGTGAAGCTACCCAGGTGGCACTGGAGAACCATGGAATCTATGCAGATCTGGTTCCGACCCTGTTTTCTTCCAAGGATATGGCCGAGGCTATGATTCCTCACCTGACACAGAAGGATCATATCCTCCTTCTGCGGGCGGAGGAAGCCAACCGGCTCCTGCCGGATGCTCTGGAGGAAGCGGGGGTTCCTCATACCTGTATCTCCCTTTACCATACGGTTCAGGACGAAAGAAAGGCTGAGGAGTTAAACCGTCTTGTTAAGACCTGTGACTATATTACATTTGCCAGTTCTTCCGCTGTGAAAGCTTTCTTTGAAATGGTGGAAGACAAGGACCAGGTGGCAGGAAAATATATCAGTATCGGTCCTGTCACAACGAAGACGGCAGAGAAATACGGAATCTCCGTATCCAGAACGGCCTACGAATACACGGCCAAAGGCATCGTGGATGCCCTTATGCTGGATGTCAGGGAGAAATAGAGCGGGAGGACATATGAAAACACAGATCAAACGGTTCTTGCTGACCCTGGGATTCATGACCAGGATCCCTGTCAATGTGAATCTGGGAGAAGTGAAGGACGAAGATATGCATAAGGGCTTTCTCTACTACCCTGTGGTAGGCCTGATTATCGGAATTGTGGACATGGCGGTATACCTGCTTGTTGGTCTTATCCTTCCTCCGGTTTTCGGCATCATATTTGCTCTGCTTGCGAATTTCTGTGTCACCGGAGCCTTTCATCTGGATGGCCTCTCCGATACAGCGGATGGTATCTATTCCGCCAGGACTAGGGAGCGGATGCTGGAAATCATGAAGGACAGCCGCATCGGGACCAACGGTGCCATCGCCATGTGCTTTGATATCATGCTAAAGGTCTGTGGTCTGTATGCATTTGTGGCGGAATATGAGAGGTTTATCCCCCTGATGATTCTCATGATGCCCGTGGCAGGAAAGATGGTGCAGGGTGCCATCGTCTACAAAGCCATCTATCCAAGGGAAAAAGGGATAGGTATCTACGTGGGAACTATCTCTTTCGGAACTCTGATCGGGACCATGATCCTGGGTATTGTTGCCATGTTTGCAGCATATGCCTGGTGGGGTATCCTGATGTATGGGTTATTATTTGGATTCGCCTATCTCTTCCGGGTCTATATCACGGGCAAGATCGGCGGGATTACAGGAGATGTGATGGGCGCCGGGAGCGAACTGGCGGAAGTCCTGCTCCTCCTGATGGTTTTGGTCATCATAAGATTCTGGGGATTTCCTCTTGGAATCTCCAGCCGGATCATAGAGTTATGTAATCTGTAATACAGAAAGGTTAAGGTTAGGAAATGACATTACAGGAAGCAATTGAACGGATTACGCCCCTCGATGAGGAAGCGATGCAGTATACAAGTGCAAGATGGAATACCCTGGGGAAACCCCTCCACAGTCTGGGAAGACTGGAGGAGATGGTAATCTCATTTGCCGGAATCTACAGAGAGAAAGAACCGCACATCGGGAAAAAAGCTGTGATTGTTATGGCTGCCGACAATGGCGTGGTGGCGGAAGGTGTGACCCAGACCGGACAGGAAGTTACTAAGACAGTGACGGAAAATATGACAAAACATAATGCCACCATCTGCATCATGTCCGGCATAAGTGGAGCCGACGTATATCCGGTGGATATCGGAATCGTCACAGACTGTGATAATCCCAAGGTGATTTCCCGCAAGATCAAGTACGGTACGGACAATATGAGAAAAGGTCCGGCCATGACCAGGGAGGAAGCCATCAAGGCCATCGAAGTGGGCATTGAAATGGTGGAGACACTAAAGGATAGAGGATATAATTTATTTGCTACAGGTGAGATGGGTATCGGAAATACCTCCACCAGCAGTGCCATCTGCGCCGTGTTGCTTGATCAGTCCGTTGAGAAAGTAACCGGTAAAGGGGCAGGACTTACCAGCAAGGATCTGGAGAATAAGATCCAGGTTATCAAAGACAGTATCGCCATCAACCAGGTGGACAAAGATGACCCCATCGATGTGCTGTCCAAGGTGGGAGGTCTGGATATCGCCGGTCTGGTGGGATGCTTTATCGGTGCTGCGGCGCTGAATGTTCCGATCTTTATCGACGGCTTTATTTCCTCCAT
>CADBOX010000475.1 GCA_902796415.1 uncultured Lachnospiraceae bacterium | reverse complement strand
CGTGTGCATTGTAAATATCATCATATCACATATCTCTTATCCATGGTCTCCTGGGAAGCGACATAATTTCGATTAATCTGATAATATAATAATCCATTAGGGATAAACGCAACCGTTCAGGATTACAACTGGTTTGATTATATCATCTACTTGATAGGCGAGTGTTGCTTATGAGAGCAACTATCTAAATGGAACCGCCCCGAGCTATGAGGCTTACATGGAATTTAAAAGATTTCTTCGGGGGGAGATACAGTGAAAAGAGAGAAACTGAGCCTTGGAGAAAAAGGAGACAAAGAACCGTCCCCTGTCTCCAAAGAACCGTCCCCTTCCCTCTTATCTGGCTGCCGGCTTTGATGTCGGGAGCCTTTTTTGGACGCAGTCTTTTCATGCGCTTCTATGGGACAGAATAATGTCCCTTTTGCGGCGACCTTTTTTGTTAGAACCCATGCTATCATCTGGTCACATAGACAATATTATATAAACTGATTTTTTTGGATAATATGAAGGCTGAAAAACCGATTTAGAATGGTAAAAATGCATCAGTTATGATAATATAATTATAAATATTTAGTAGATATCGACAAAAGAATCATTTGGCGAAGCAAGCCTGGGAGGATGACCCGGATGGCGGAAACGATCGATTATTATAATACGCATGCGCAAGCATTCTTCGACAGTACGAAAGACATTGCCTTTACAGAGATTCAGGATCGATTTTTGTCAAAACTGCTTCCGGGAGCTTTGATACTTGATTTTGGATGTGGATCCGGCCGCGATACAAAATACTTCCTGGAGCATGGTTTTGATGTTGAGGCTGTAGATGGATCGGAGGAAATGTGCCGGCTGGCGTCAGCTTGTACGGGTATTACAGTAAGGCATATGTACTTTGACCAGCTTAAAGAGAAGGATAAGTACGATGGCATATGGGCTTGCTCCTCCATCCTTCATCTCGATGTGGAAAGTCTTACCGGTGTATTGAAAAAGATGGCAGCGGCGGTCAAACCACAAGGTATCATATACACCTCATTTAAATACGGGTCTTTTTCCGGCATGCGAAACGGAAGATTCTTTACGGATCTTACGGAAAAGACAGCGGAGGATATATCAGGAAAGGTTGAATCATTAGCGGTGGAGGAAGAGTGGATTACATCCGATGTAAGGCCCGGCAGGAGTGAAGAGAAATGGCTCAATATCATACTACGAAGGATCCGATAGCCCCCCTGGAATTCGAAGGGAGAACGTATGATTTTATCGAGCAGGTGGACTATCCTAACGGTGGTTGCACCCGCTTTTATGAGCATGAGAACACGGCCCTGGCTGTCGATTTTGATATCTGCAGATGTGATAAGAAAGAAGATGCCTTTCCATATTCCCTGATAACAGATAAGCAGAATCAGTATATGAAAGAGTACTTAAAGTTCTACCGGGTCATGGTTCAGGATCTGCAGCGTGGTCAGGATCAGGGGCATAAGGATCAGTGGAATGTAAAGAAAAATCCTTATGACCGGGGAGATACGGCGGATGCCTCTGCCCTGGAATTCCTTTTCGAAGAGAAATTCTCAAATGTCTACGGGATGTCCGGTCTGGAATATCTGGTTAAAGAGCACTGTATCAGTGATGAGGACGGGAACCAGTATTTCCTGGACTATTTTGTAAATACAAAGAATGGCCAGATTGCTGTAGAAGAAAACGGGGTTACTTACCACCATCCCCAGATCATAGGCGAAGACAGATATCGGAAGCAGCTTAATAAACAAAATGCCTGCACCCGTGCTGGTATAAAGCTATACCGGTTTTCCACGGAGGACTGCCGATTTGAGAACCGTATCGAGGATGACATCCGGTCCTTCTTTGGCTATGATGACAGCGGCTTTCTGAAAAAAGGAATTGTTCTGGAGCGCAGGCTGGAGCTCTATGAGCATCAGAAGGATACATTGCTGGATATGGAAATGAAACGGTCGGAAGGGATCTCTTCTTTCCTGATCGTATTCCCAACTGCCAGCGGTAAGTCCAGGATCGTGGAAGAGGATATGAGGATATTTGCCGGGAAGCATGCCGGCTTCAAAGCCCTGATCCTTGCGCCAAATAACGATATCATAAATGATTGGAACAGCAGAGTCGATAATACCCTGCCGGAATACAAAGACCGAATTGATATCCATACTTTTGCATATATGACAAGACACTATCAGGAACTGGATCCTGAGGAATATTCCTATATCGCAGT
>CADBOX010000474.1 GCA_902796415.1 uncultured Lachnospiraceae bacterium | reverse complement strand
GGATCATTGTCGTTCGAGGTACAAATCAGTTCCAGCGTGTCCGGCGTCCAGATATAGCCGTGCGCTTTGTTATAGAGGTACTGCAGGAACTCCTCGCATTCTTTTCTCTTCGGTTGTTTCATAGTCACCTCTGTGCATCTGATTTATATGAAACTGTCTAACATAAATCTCAAAAAAGCATCTGCTTGTTGAAGAATTTTGTCATAAACATCTGGAAGCGGCATTTCATCAGTTCCAAATTTCACTGAGACCTTCTTATATGTCTTTCCTTTGGCATGACCGGAGCCGGCTGATCTCAACTCCCATAAATCTCTTAGGGAGGAAATATATTCTTCATACCCCTCCACGTCCTGATTCTTGATCCATTGTTCCAGTTTTCCGATCCCTCTTAACCCGCTGGTATCATCTATATTTCTGGAAAGCTCTTTTTCGTTCAAGGAATCTATCAACAGTTTGCAAAGCAACAAAACGAGTTGATCGAATTCAGCCTGACTATCGCCCAATGGACGTCTTATCTGATCGAATACGTAGGCATCCTCATCGGAAAGAGGCTTGTACAATGGCCAGCCATATTGTCCTTCCCATTGCTTCACCAGCTGCTTATAATCACGTTTAAATTGATGCTCAACTATGTTTGAATCTGCCGTTACACAGAAAAAGTCCCTGGCCATAGAAGTAAGGCTCAAAGATTCATCTGTTAAGACATTGTATTGCTTCCAGTGCTTTTGCTCTGCTTCAGGAAGATCTCTTCCTAAGTCTCCCAAATAGACGGCCACCACATCCTTATGGTGATTATCAATTTCGATTCCCCATAAAGACTGACAAGATAAATGGCCGTCAGTTATCGTATACAATTCCGGCTTCGCATAATATTTTTGTAAAACCTCGCGTGAGAAAAATACCGGGGTTAAATACATAGGGGCAGAAGGATTGGCTCCAAAATAGTTGTTCAAAAGGTCAGGGTTGCTTGTGTAGCTAATTGGATTTCCTTGATCGTCAGCCCCTATAATGAAATCTTCATATTCCGCTTCTTTCTCATAAGGCCAAAATCCACATTCTTCAACCGGTTCTGGCAAAATCAATTTTTTCCCCAATATCCTGCTAAACACAGTGTCTGGAATGTGATATTCTCCACCGTTTATCGTATAGCACAGATTACCTTCTTTAACTACCTCACCAAAATCAGAAAGGCCATAATCTGATAGACGACCAGAACATCGGGTTCGGATATCATAAAGCAGAACGATTGCAAGCTGCTTCGCTGATGCATATTTCTTTAAGAATTTTGCTTTGATTTTGATTGTCCGGTCATCAACATATTCAACAGCTTTTTCCTGTTCTCCGCTTTCATACATTGCGAAGTAACATTTACTCTTTCTATCATAGCGCAAGTTATTTAGCAGAATGAATTCCTGCGAAATCTCTACATAATCTGATGCTACCCCATAAAAATCCCGGTAAAAAAGCAACGGTTCTTTATCATCGTCCTCAAGACAGGATTTATAAACCGTATCTCCTCCGGCCATTTCAAATCCAGGGCCACCTGACTGCATATCTAAATCCCATGAAAAATCGGACAATGACTTTGGGACTCGTTCTTTAGAGATAAAGCCGCACCAAAACCCTGCATCAGCCCCATATATATCTGTATGACCACAGACTTGAATCCATTGTGTCGTTCCAAACTCTTTTTTCAGATATTCCTGAACTTTTTTCTGGTAATACGTTTCAGAAACACTCATATATTAACGCTCCCATATATCTTTACGATCATCCAACCGTTCCTCGACCGAAAACCGGACTGCAGATTTAATGTATTTCTTCAAGATAGTGTACAGTTTTTCCCGTAGCTTCCGCATATTCGATTTCTGACCGAGTACTGTCTCCGATATATCCGCCAACATTTATGATATATATTTCATCGGACATATCGATTTTATGCTTATGCATATCATCTAACATCTCTTTTGTCTTCGTCAGGGTACCTTCGTCCATATTCTCCCAGACTTCATTATCACCGGAATGGCCAAAGAGACCAACGCTGATAACGATATTACCTCCCAGCGTTAGTCGCTTTTGTGCCTCTATGAACTCATCTCTGAAGCGCGTACTACCACAGAGAGTTATGACTTTATATTTACCTTGCATCATTGTTCTCCCGTACAGCGTGCATCTACTAGCTTCACTCCGGGTAATGCAGCAAAACAGGAGTACTTACCGGATTTGCCATTTGCTCTTTTCTGGCTTGCAGATACATAAACCTGTTTTTTCGCACGAGTTGTAGCCACATAGAAGACAGACAGCTCATCTAACATTCTTTCCTTAAAATCCGGATTTGAAACATCAGGGAATCGACATTTTGCTGTAGCGGAATTATCAAATTTGTTTCCACAGTCTTTACAAATGAAGTACCCCGGCATTCCCCAAATCTCCAAATCAATAATGAAAACATAATCCCATTCCAGCCCTTTTGCACCATGAACCGTTGACAGGATCACTGGAGAATCGACATATTCC
>CADBOX010000473.1 GCA_902796415.1 uncultured Lachnospiraceae bacterium | reverse complement strand
GCCAGATTGTGTGCCAGAAGAGTCTCTGTCTCAGATGCTGCACCATCCAGCCGGTTGCGAATCAGGCCGGAAGCATTCGAATCAAAGAATCCCAACGGAGTCTTCATCAAATGTGCCATACCCTGTTTGCGGATATTGGTAGCCGTACGGAAAGCAGCCAGATGTGTACACATTAAAGCGGCGAAATAGACCGCTATTCCTGCCACGGCAAATCCAAAGGCCATCCATCCGTAACCTGCGATCCCTGTAGCAAAAGTCCAGTTTGGCGCAACAGCAATCAGATCCCTTGCCACCAGCCAAATGCAGATATAGGGAGCCATGCCAAGAACCATTGCAACAGCAGAAAGACCAAGGCCTAAAAAGGTCAATCCTTTGTAATTACCTGCATATTTAAGCAGTACGGCTATGTCACTTTGTTTCTTTTCTTTCATGAAACCACCATCCTTTTTCTCTCTGAGACACCATCGGTTAGAAACGACTAACCAAAAGATGATAACAAATGCCTTCTCCGGAACAAACAGGGAAGGCTCTTGTTATCATTTTTTCCATATTTCCTTATTTTTTCTTATACCCGGTCATCATGGTCATCAAAAAACAGACAACGGTTGCCCATGCCCAGAATTTATGCTGTTTCATATTTTCTTCATCCTTTCGATTTCTTTATTTTTCAAAGTAAATCAGTCATACTTTTCATTCCGATTACAAGTGTTGTCGTATTATGAAAAAGCGCTGAAGTTGTCGGCTGTATAACTCCGGCAACACCCAGTGCAATCAGAGAAGAATTGATACCGACAATAGATCGATAATTCTTTCTGATCCTTCTCATCAGTGCTTTGCTGATCAGACGCAGAGTAATCAATGAATAAAGATCGTTTCCCCCAAGAGTGATATCTGCAATCTCTCTTGCAATCGCTGCTCCGTCGCTGATGGCAACACCCACATCCGCTGCAGACAGTGCAGGAGAATCTGTAATCTACCTCTGAATGCATTTCTTCATGATGCAGGTCCCGGGCAGCAGCTTCTTCCACCACAGCCCTTGCGATAGAGTGTGGAAAGTGTTCTTCCAGACAGGCAGCTATGCGAAGTGCTTCCTGGGGATCCCAGTTCCCAAAAGCAACCACATCCGCTACTCTGGGAGCTGCTTTGGTCAGTGTGCCCGTTTTATCAAATACAATGGTATCCGTCTCTGCCATAGCCTCCAGGAACTTACCTCCCTTTACAGTTATGCTATACTTTCCGGACTCCCGGATCGCTGACAGTACAGATATGGGCATAGCCAGTTTCAAAGCACAGGAGAAATCAACCATGAGGACGGAAAGTGCCCTTGTTACATCCCTTGTTAAGGCGTACACCAGGCCGGTCCCCAGGAAAGTATAAGGAACCAGTCGGTCAGCAAGCCTTTCTGCCCGGCTTTCAAGGTTTGACTTAAGCTTTTCCGATTCTTCAATCATAGTAATAATCTTCTCATAACGGCTACTCCCTGCACCTTGTTTCACGCGGATGACAATGGATCCTTCTTCCGCAACAGTTCCGGCAAAGACGGAACTGCCTTCTGCCTTACAGACCGGTAAAGGCTCCCCGGTCAGGGATGCCTGGTTCACCATGGCTTCCCCTGATTCTACCTGTCCGTCAAAGGGAATGACATTTCCCATGTGGATGTGGATACAGTCATTCTCCTGTATCCGGTCACATGGCACGAGAATCTCTTTATCACCCGATAACAGCCAAACCTTATCCACATGAATGGCCATGGTTCGGGCAAGGTCTTCCACCGATTTTTTGTGAGTCCATTCTTCCAGTATCTCCCCGATCTCGAGAAGCATCATAACCGATCCTGCAGTACCGTAATCTCCACGAATTATCGAAACAGTAATTGCTGTGGCATCTAGCACTTCCACTTTCAACCCACCTTTTTGCAGGGATAAGAGTCCTTTCCTGAGAAAGGATAAGGACTTAACGCCCATACGTAAGGCACAAAGAGATCTGGGAAGAAATATCCGACAGCCGGTCCACATCAGGATTTTCTGGATCAGCCGCTCTTTATATTCCTTGTTGAGGGTTCTTCCGGAATGTATTTTCTGCTCTTCACCAATATCTGCTTTCCTGACAAGATCAAATCTCCTGAGGGACTGCAATAGGCTATCACGAACCTTCCTTTCCCGGTCTTCCCGATAGAATATCGCAGCGTCAGCTGTCCGTTCATAGGCTTTCACCTTATATACTCCGGGAATCTCTTCCAGGAATCTCTGTAAGGAATCCGCCTGGTCACAGTCCAGTTTCTGCCGGTCCAGATGGACACGAAGCCGACCTTTTATCTCATCTTTAATACAGAATTTCAATTATTCCACCTCGGTCTCTGTTTCCGGCAAATCCTCGTAATCTTCATACTCTTCTGTGCCATACCGTTCTTCATTGATCTGCAGGGCCCCTTCATAGATATCTTCCGCATTTTCCTGGATGATCGTTACCTGATCCATAAGACAGTCCTTCGCCCGAAGAACAGCGGCGGTCGTGTGAGTATAGACCTTTTTTGC
>CADBOX010000472.1 GCA_902796415.1 uncultured Lachnospiraceae bacterium | reverse complement strand
TGAAGAACTTCCCAAAGCAGACTGTATCATTGTTGCGGTTGGTCACAAAGAGTTCCGTTCCATGTCCATGATGCAGATTAAAGAAATGTATAAACCGGAACTGACTGATGAAGAAAAAGTATTGGTTGACGTGAAAAGCCTGTACCGTATAGATGAGTTAAAAGCCAGCGGTATGCGGTTCTGGAGACTGTGATTGGTGTTATAAATCAGGTATAAATTTTTTGAACTGTTTTTGCAGAATTTGCAGAAACAAGAGATTAATTTTTAGTGGAGGTTCAGTTGAAAATGACTGACAAAGAAAAATATTTTGTCCATGCAACCAGTTTTGTAGATGACGATGTTGAAATCGGCGCAGGCACAAAAATCTGGCACTTCTGCCATATCCAGTCCGGCGCAAGGATAGGAAAGAATTGTTCTTTCGGGCAGAATGTGAATGTAGCGAACAATGTGACTGTTGGTAATGGGGTAAAAGTACAGAACAATGTCTCCCTGTATGAAGGTGTGGAATTGCAGGATTTTGTTTTCTGTGGTCCTTCCTGTGTATTTACCAATGTTTTAACGCCTCGTGCCAAATATCCCAGTGGACATGCAGGTTATAAAAAAACTGTAGTAGAAGAGGGCGCTTCTATTGGCGCCAATGCTACGATAGTATGTGGACATAGGATTGGCAAGTGGGCTTTGATCGGTGCGGGTGCTGTGGTGGCGACGAATGTTCCGGATCATGCGTTGATGCTGGGTGTACCGGCGCAACGAAAAGGCTGGGCCTGTGAGTGCGGGGTGCTTTTGCCGGAAACATTGGAATGCAAGAAGTGTGGAAGGAAATACGAAGTGGCAGAAACAGGCTTAAAAGAGAAATTAAGCAGGGGATGACATATAATTATATGAACTAAGCGTTTATAATGCGTTGGATCGTGATTAGGATAAATATTGTGATTTTCCAGTTATTCGGATATAGCGATTGATACTTCAAAGTACAACCTGAACACCAACATGCTGCGCAACTGGAAAAAAAGTTCCTGACAAAAGAGAAAAGGTGATTGTTGAATGAATGAGAAAAGCCCTGATTTTTGGATTGCAAGAGGGAAATATAAGGAAACAGAGACAGAGAAATTGAAAATTTGGTTATCTGGGGTGTTTAGTTATAACGACGGGAAAAGCAATATTGTAGAATTCGCACAAGAGTTTTTAAATGGAACACTTGATTTTAATACAATAATTGGCTGGTTCAAGATTGTTATTTTTGATAAGGATAGAAAAACGTGGTATTTATTTGGCGACAACTCTAATTCACAGTATTTTTTTTATGATGTAGAGACCGGTTTTTCGGATAGTATGTTATTTTTGAAGGAAAGACTTTCAGATAAAGTAACTCCGAACTATACAGCCATATTCGAATTACTGGGTTTGGAATTTACTGTAGGAGAAAAGACAATCATCAATGAAATCAAGCGGACAGATAAAGATTTTTACTACTTCTATGATGGGAAGAACATAGAGAGAAAATCAAAAGAGTTAAAGACGTTAAGGGAACTCAATCGACCAATAGAGATACATGATGTAATTAAATCTCTTAGTGAGCAGGTCGAAGGCGAGAAACTTGCCGCAGTTTGCACAGGAGGGACAGATAGTCGCGCTGTTATTAGTACGCTGAATAAAGCTGGGTTAGATGCAGAATTTGTAATTACAGGACATGATGATAATCCGGATCTTGTTCCCGCATTCCGCATCAGTAATACGCTGGGTGTAAAGCTAACAGTTATTCATCCAGATTGTAGAGAGGACAACTGGATAAAAAAAGGATTTGAGTTTACTGATGGACAATATGATGCTGTTCTCAGTTATCGTCATTATCTTAAGGCACAATGGGAGAAAAACCAAGGGATAGAATACGAATTTGGTGGTTTGGCAGGGGAATTTTATAAAAATTTTTTCTACCATCCTTTCAGGTGGATAGCCAAAAATAAGAATGCAGTTTTTTTTTACGATAACTTGCTGAGACCTAATCTCCGAACACAAAAATGGATTGGAGAGATGATACGCGAGGCTGAAAGCATTAGCCTTGAAGAACTGATGAGCGTGGCTTTAAATGCTGATAAAGAGCACACGTTTCTTGAGAAGGGAAACAGGATTGGCTTTGATATTCTCTCTTGGAAATCAGGACAAATCACCAACGGCTATGCTGCTATTGCAACTAAGATAGACCCATTGATGGATCGACAGATGTGTGCCTATGCATCGCATGATAACTGCATTGCCCATTTAATGCATAGATGGCAGAGAAATCAGGTGGAAAAAAACTGCAAAAAGATTGCTAGAATTCCGACCGACCAAGGCTACACATGTTCGTTAAATCCAATTCTTTATACAAGAGATGCTATAAAAATAGGTGGCTTTTATTTAGATAGGATTTTTAACAGAATTCGCAGAAAAATGGGTATGGGATTCAAGAGTAAAGAACCG
>CADBOX010000471.1 GCA_902796415.1 uncultured Lachnospiraceae bacterium | reverse complement strand
ATTACTCCTTGCTGATATCTTTTGCATCATCATATAGATGACATACCACAAAGTGTCCCGGTTCGATTTCTTTTTGCTCCGGAACCACTTCTTTACAGATTCCCATGCAGTTCTTACATCTGGTATGGAATTTACATCCTGTTGGCGGATTGGCCGGGGATGGAATGGTTCCTTCCAGGACGATCCTGTTCATCTTCACATTGGGATCCGGGATCGGAATCGCCGAGAAGAGGGCTTTGGTATAAGGATGAAGCGGATTTTTAAAGATGTCTTCCGTATCACCGTACTCCATCAGGTTACCCAGATACATTACTCCAACAGCGTCGGAAATGTGCTCTACTACCGACAGGTCATGGGAGATAAAGAGATAAGTCAGGTTCATCTGTTCCTGCAGTTCCTGCAGGAGGTTGATAATCTGAGCCTGGATGGAAACGTCCAGGGCGGATACCGGCTCATCACATACCACAAACTCCGGATTTAAAGCGAGAGCTCTGGCGATACAGATACGCTGCCTCTGCCCACCGGAGAATTCGTGGGGATAACGCTCCTTATGGAAGGGCTGGAGTCCGCATTTGTCCATGATGTCATCCAGATAATCATTGTACTCACTGCGGGGAACCAGATTGTGTTCCCGTACCGCTTCCCCGATAATCTCCCCAACCGGAAGTCTCGGAGACAGGGAAGAGAAGGGATCCTGGAAGATGATCTGCATCCTGGTACGGTAATCATGCATCTCCTTATTGGACAGATCATATATTTCTTTTCCGTCAAATATGACCTGGCCACCGGTCTTTCCACCGTTGAGACGGAGGATAGTACGGCCGGTAGTGGTCTTTCCACAGCCCGACTCACCTACCAGACCCATAGTGGTTCCACGTTTCAGATTGAAAGTTACGCCGTCCACAGCCTTTACATGACCGACAACTCTGGACAGAAGGCCATCTTTGATGGGGAAATACTTCTTCAGATCTTTAACCTGAAGGAGATACTGAGGATCATACTCAAATGGTGATGGATTACTCATTATTCTTTCCCCCCTTCTTCATAGAATCGGTAGCAGCTGACTTTATGTGTGGGAGACAGGGAAACTTCCATGGGGTATTCCCCGTCACATGAGCCTACACACATCTCGCAACGGTCTTTGAAGTAGCAGTAATCCGGCATATTAATCGGGTTTGGCACCTTGCCGGGAATCGAGTAAAGTTTATCAACTTTCTTACCTACCACAGGTTTGGAAGCCATCAGACCGATGGTGTAAGGATGGGCCGGGTTAGCGAAGATTTCCTGGACGGTTCCTTTCTCCACCACTCTGCCGGCATACATAACTACCACATAATCTGCCATCTCTGCAATAACACCCAGGTCATGGGTGATGATCATGATGGAGGAGTTCACCTTATCCTTCAGATCCCGGAAAAGCTGCAGGATCTGCGCCTGAATGGTAACATCCAGGGCGGTGGTAGGCTCGTCTGCGATGACCAGTTTGGGGTTGCAGGCAAGAGCGATGGCTATCATAACACGCTGACGCATACCGCCGGACAGTTCGTGAGGATACATCTTATATACACCTTCCGAGTTGGCGATACCTACCATCTCCAGCATGGTGATGGTTCTCTGCTTGATATCCTCCTTGGTCATATCTTTTTCGCCATGAAGTTCGATTACCTCATCCACCTGATCTCCGATGGTGAAGACCGGATTCAGACTGGTCATAGGCTCCTGGAAGATCATGGAGATATAATTACCCCTGAGAGACTGCATCACTTCAATAGGTGTCTTGGTGATATCGTAAGCTTTATCTCCCAGATTCAGCCTGATACTTCCCCCGACAATCTGCCCCTGAGGCCGCTGGAGAAGCTGCATCACGGAAAGACTGGTCACGGATTTACCACAGCCGGACTCGCCAACCACACCTACGGTCATCCCCTGTGGAACTTCGAAATTGATTCCGTCCACAGCTTTGGCTACACCTACATCCGTGAAGAAATGGGTGTGGAGATCTTCAATTTCCAGAACGTTAGCCGGGTTTCTCATCTGAGTCAGGTACTCGCTTTCCGGAACGTTCTTTCTCTTGTATCTTTTCTCTAATTCATTTGTAATCTTACGGTTTTCCTTGGCTATTCTGCGCGATTCCTTGGCAGAAAGATAGCCTTGTTCTTTTTTCTTGGCCATATTCCTACCTCCT
>CADBOX010000470.1 GCA_902796415.1 uncultured Lachnospiraceae bacterium | reverse complement strand
TCTGTACCACATTCTGAAGTTGGGGAGGCACCCGCAAAAAAGAAGCGCCGCTGGCCTTTTATTCTGGCAGCACTTGTGGTTCTTCTCGGTGCTGTCTATGGAGGAGGATATTACTATTATTCCAGTCATTTTCCTCATGCTATATCGGCAAATGGGAAGAGTCTCGGGGAATTGACTGTGGAGGAAGCAGAAAAGGTATTTACCGATGACATTGAAGCTCATTCTATCGTCCTCAAAGAAAAAGAACGGGAGGAAACCTTATCTGCCTCCGCGATCCACACAGTCATTGACGTAGGAAGCCAGGTGCAGGACCTCTTTGATTCCCTGGATCCCAGATTATGGTTCACCAATATGTTCGGGGATAAGGATACCACTTTGACATTGGATGTAAGCTATGACAAAGATGCCATGACCGGTCTGGTGGATTCCCTGGAATGTTTTAAGAAAGAAAACATAGTTGCACCGGTCAGCACCTATATTCAGGCCGGCGAGACAGAGTTTGAGATCGTGCCGGAGGTCCTGGGCAATACTGTCATCAAGAAAAGACTGATTGCTGCCATCGATGAATCCCTGGCAACCTGTAAGACTTCCATCGATCTGGTGGAGGAAGACATCTACAAACTTCCGAAATATTATGCTGCGGACGAGGTCGTCATCAAAGCCAGGGATAAAGCCAACAAATTTACCCATGGTACCATCACCCATGATTTTACCTACGCCACAGAAACCATTGATTATAATACCACCAAGAATTGGATCTCTATCTCCAAGGATTTCAAGGTGGAATTACTGAGCAGTCTTGTGGGAGATTACGTGGAATCCCTGGGAAATAAATATAATACCATGGGCAGTGCCCGTCCCTTTACAACTGCAAATGGAAATAAGATCAATGTTCATGATGGCGATTACGGATGGCGGATCGATTTCAAAAAAGAGAAGAAGAAGCTTATCAAAGAGTTAAAAAGCGGTAAAGATGTGAATCGGAAGCCGATCTATTCCTACAAGGCCGCCATCCAGACCAAGGAGACGGACATCGGTGACTCTTATGTGGAAGTCAATCTGGCTGCCCAGGAGTTGTGGCTTTTCGTAGACGGAGACTGTATCATGAATACCTCCGTGGTTACCGGTAAACCGCCTCACGTCACCTACTCAGGCGTCTATGGCATTACTTATAAAAAACGGGACGATTATCTGGAAGGTTACAATGCAGACGGAACTCCTTATCGCTCCCATGTGGAATACTGGATGCCTTTCAATGGCAACCAGGGGTTACATGATGCCAGCTGGAGGGACAGTTTCGGTGGAAATATCTATAAGACCAACGGTTCTCATGGCTGTGTAAACTGCCCCACCTGGGCTGCGGCCACCCTGTTTCAATATGTAGATGAAAATTTCCCCGTCATCATTTATTAAATTAATTTACCCCAGACACTTATTTGTGTCTGGGGTTTTCATTTGATAAGATCTGATATGCAGAATTCTATCTCCTCACCTTGGTGCCTCTTCCATCCCTGGAGGTAAGTTTCAGTTTGGTAAAATACAATTCCTTATCTTTGTATATGATATGGGCGGAGGGGTCCCCGGCATCACAGAGATACACGGACCTCACTTTGTCCTCTTCTTTTAAACTCATACCCCTGAGACCCAGGGTGGCTTTTTTCTTCTTTCCGATCTCATCGATGGAAAAACGGAGGAAATAGCCGTTGGCACTTTGGAGAATAATGCTCTTCTTCTGCTTATCATCCTCGGAAAACAGGCTGATGAAAACAAGCTCATCCCCTTCTCCCAACTTGGTGGAAGCCACTGTTTTCTTGGAGACAATGAATTCGGAAGCCTCCACGAATTTTACCATAGATTTCCTGGTGACAAAGAGGAGTTCTTTCCCTTCCAGTTCTTCCATAGGGAAGATGGCGAGAATCTGCTGACTGGCATGATCATAATTGCAGACATTATCCAGGGGAACTCCCTTATCCCTCAGTCGTCCGGCAGGCAGATCCATGACTTTCAGCTGATGCATCATCCCATCCTGAGTAAAAAGGACCAATCGGTCTGTATTCCTGCAGGGCACGATAAAGGTATATTCAGCCTTGACTGTCTCCTCATTCCTGTCGTAGGTTGCTTTATCCATAGTCTTGCCATAGCCAAAACGATCCATAACGAAGACAACTTCTTTCTCTTCCACCGGAAGTTCTTCCACCACGGCTGCCTTGGCATTGGTAAGGACGGTCTTACGTTCAAATCCATACTCTTTCTTGATCTTCAGGAGATCTTTCTTGATGACTTTCTTCATCTCCCTGGGATCATTCAGGATCTTTTCATACTGGCTTATCTCGGAGAGAAGTTTTGCATACTCCTCCTGCAGAGCAAGGATCTCCAACCCGATCAACCGGTAGAGCCTCATCTCAAGGATAGCGGTGGCTTGTTTCTCCGTGAAGCGAAACTTAGCGGCCTGTTTTTTTGACTTCTGGCTTCGGAAATTGATTCCTTCGGTGATTCCTTCGATGAGGCAGGCCTTTGCCTGCTTAAGATTACTGCTTCCCCTTAAGATCTCAATAATCAGATCGATCACATCACAGGCCTGGATAAGTCCTTCCTTAATCTCCTTTTGTTCCAGAGCTCTCTCCAAAAGAGTGGTATATTTTCTACGCACCAGTTCATAATGGAAGTTCGTGTGATGACGGATGATATCTTTCAGGCTTAATTGTTCCGGTCTGCCATCCACGATGGCCAGCATGTTTACACCAAAAGTATCCTCCAGCCTGGTCTTCTTGTATAGGAGGTTCTTAAGCCTCTCCACATCCGCGTTCTTCTTCAGCTCCAGAACGATACGGATTCCTTCTTTGGAAGATTCATTGGAAATATCAGTGATATCCGCTGTTTTCTTCCCTTCGATCAGACCCACAACATCCGAGATGAACTTACCGATGTTGGCACCGATCATAGTATATGGAATCTCTGAAATCACCAGCTTGTCTTTCCCGCTTTTCTTCCTGGACCGTTCCAGTTCGACTTTACCGCGGATTTTGATCCTGCCGACGCCTGTCTCATAGATGTCCGGTAATTCGTTCTCATTTACCACCAGACCTCCTGTGGGGAAATCCGGTCCTTTGATATATTGCATCAGCTCTTTGACGGTGATGTCTTCATGATCCATGTAAGCTATGATACCATCCACCACTTCCCCAAGATTATGGGGAGGGATATTAGTGGTCATACCCACAGCGATTCCCTCCGCTCCGTTGATCAGGAGATTGGGAATCCGGACGGGGAGAACCACCGGTTCCTTCTCCGTCTCATCAAAATTAGGCTGATAATCCACGATATTTTTATCCATATCTGCCAGGTAAACATCCTGGGTGAACTTCTGTAATTTGGCCTCGGTATAACGCATGGCCGCCGCTCCGTCCCCTTCGATAGAGCCAAAGTTCCCATGTCCGTCCACCAGGGGCATACCTTTTTTAAAATCCTGTTCCATCACTACCAGAGCGTCATAGATGGATGTATCACCATGAGGGTGATATTTACCCATGGTATCTCCCACGATACGGGCAGATTTCCGGTGGGGTCGGTCAGAACGGAGCCCCAGTTCCTGCATGGCATACAGAACCCTTCTCTGCACCGGTTTCAGACCATCCCGCACATCGGGGAGAGCCCTCTGGCAGATGACGCTCATGGCGTAATCGATATATGATTTTTGCATGATATCAGAAAATTCTGATCGAATAATTCGCTCTGACATACTATACATCTACCTCCGCATCCTGTGCATGTTCATGAATAAATTCTCTCCTGGGGGCCACCTCGCTGCCCATGAGCATGGAGGTAATCTGGGAAGCCATCCTTCCGTCTTCGATCTCCACCTGTTTTAAGATCCGGGTCTCCGGACACAATGTAGTCTCCCAGAGCTGGTCGGCATCCATCTCCCCAAGGCCTTTATACCTCTGAAGAGTAAAGGCCCCGCTGTGGGTCTTACGATACCTTTCCAAGGCTTTATCGTCGTAAAGGTACTCTTCCTTGCCTTTCTTAGGAATCGCCTTATATAAGGGCGGTGTGGCCAGAAAAACATGACCGTGATGGATCAGATCCGGCATGAATCGGTAGAAAAAGGTCAACAGGAGTGTTGCGATATGAGCTCCGTCCACATCCGCATCCGTCATGATGATGATCTTGTGATAACGGAGCTTACTGATATCGAAATCATTGCCGTAACCTTCTGAGAAACCACAGCCAAAGGTATGAATCATCGTTTTGATCTCAGCATTGGCCAGGACCTTGTCCATAGAGGCTTTCTCCACGTTCAGGATCTTACCGCGGATGGGAAGAATAGCCTGGGTCTTACGGTTTCTGGCAGTTTTTGCAGATCCTCCTGCAGAATCTCCCTCCACGATAAACACTTCGCACTCTTCTGGTTTCCGGCTCTCACAGTTGGCCAGCTTGCCGTTGGAATCAATGGAAAACTTGGATTTGGAGATCAGGTTGGTCTTGGCTTTCTCTTCTACTTTACGGATCTTTGCGGACTTCTCCGCGCAGGCAAGGATGCTTTTGAGTTCTTCCAGATGGCGGTCAAAGTACATGGTCAGTTCTTCACCCAGCACATCGGACACTGCTTTTCCGGCATCCGGATTATCCAGTTTGGTTTTGGTCTGCCCCTCAAATCGGGGATCTTTATGTTTGATGGAGATGACAGCCGTCATTCCGTTTCGGACATCGGCACCCGTAAAATTGGAGTCCTTCTCCTTGAGCACCCCGATATCCCTGGCATACTGATTCATCACCATGGTAAATTTTGTCTTAAATCCGGTGATATGGGTGCCACCTTCCATGGTTGCGATATTGTTGCAGAATCCCAGAATCTCTTCCTGGAATTCATCCACGTACTGAAAGGCGATCTCCACATCGATCTCATCCACCATCCGGTGGAAAAATACCACCTCCATGACACTGTGTTTTCCTTTATTCAGGTCTTCCACATAGGCCTTGAGGCCATCGGGTTCATGATAGATGATGACTTCTTCTTCCCCTGCCCTCCGGTTCTCAAAGGTGATGGTAAGACCGGGGTTTAAATAGGCCGTCTCATGAAGACGGCTTTTGATGGAACTGGCTTTGAAATAAGTCCGGTCAAAAATCTCATCGTCCGGCAGAAAAGTGACTGTGGTACCACTGTCCTCCTTCCTGCACTTGCCGATCATCTCCAGGGGGGCCACGGCTTTGCCACGTTCAAACATCTGCTGATAGACTTTCCCATCGGACTGAATTCTGACCTCCAGCCAGACGGAAAGGGCATTCACCACAGAGGCACCCACTCCATGGAGGCCACCGGAGATCTTGTAACCACCATTCCCGAATTTACCACCGGCATGGAGCATAGTGAAAACAACTTCCACCGCCGGAAGGCCGGTTTTTTCGTTGATCCCCACCGGGATTCCTCTTCCGTTGTCGGAGATGGTGGCTGTTCCGTCCTCTTCCAGGATCACCTGAATCTGATCACAGTGACCCGCCAGATGTTCATCCACGGAATTATCTACGATCTCATAGATCAGGTGGTTGAGGCCTTTGGTGGAAACACTCCCGATGTACATACCGGGGCGCTTCCGGACTGCTTCCAGCCCTTCCAGGATAGCGATGCTGTTGGCATCATAATTTTCGTTTGTCTTATAATTATCCTGTGGCATAGTTTTTATTCCTTACTTTGAATAGCCTGGGAAACCTCGCTCAGTTTCATACCATTTGAACCTTTTAATAATACGATATCGTCTTTCTTCACATAATCCAGCAGGAAAGAAGTCAGGGATTCCCTGTCAGGAAAATGGCGGGTTTTAATCTGATCGGTATGGTCTGTGATTCCCCTGAGAATCTCCAGTGACAGATCTCCGTATACATAGACTTCATCAATATGCTCCCCGGCGATATACCTGCCGATCTCATAATGATAGGACCCCTCATTTTCTCCCAGTTCAAGCATGTCGGCCAGGACAGCAATCCTCCTGCCGCTGATGCCGTCCATGGTGGATAAGACTCTTAAGGAAGCCCTCATGGAATCAGGGCTTGCATTATAAGTATCATCGATAAGATAGCAGGCTCCTCCCGGAATCATCCGCTGTCTCTGCCCGTGAAAATGTTTCAGCTGACCGGCGGCCGCTGCAGGATCCAGCCCCATCTGATGGGCAATACCCAATGCAACCAGAGCGTTTCTCACATAATGGTCTCCCATCACTTCCAGTGTAACCGGAATCTTCCGGTCCTCATAGCAGAAGTCAAAGGAAGTGGAACCATGCTTTGTATTAATGTGTTCCGCACGGTAATCACACCCTTCATCAAGCCCGTAAAAATAGGTTTCAAAAGGAAGTTTTCCGCGGTATCTCTTAAGGTAGGGATCATCACCGTTGAGAAAGACCTTACCACCCTCCTGAAGTCCCTTGACGATGTCCATCTTCTCCAGGCAGATATTCTCCTGGGTTTTCAGCTGGGCGATGTGGCTGACACCGATCACGGTAACCACAGCGATATTTGGCCGGATCATGGTAGTCAGCTTCTCGATCTGACCTCGTTCACTCATCCCGATCTCAAGGACAGCTACCTGATCTTCTTTGGTCATATGGGACAGAGTAAGGGGTACACCCACCTGGGAATTCTGATTTCCCTGGGTCTGATAGACTCTGAGGTCTGCAGATAAGGCTTTGGCTATCATCTCACGGGTGGTGGTCTTCCCCACGCTGCCCGTCACTGCAATCACGGGAAGATTCATCTGATCCCTGTAGTAAGTTCCAACCTTCTGCATGGCTTCCAGGGTATCATCCACCCGAATCCATGGTTTGTCCGATTCTGCCTGGTCATGTTCCTGGGTAAAAGTGGCCCCGTTTTTCTCAAGGGCACTGTCGATAAAGCGATGGGCATCCACCCGCTCCCCGATGATAGGGACGAAGATACTGTCCTCATTTCCTGTTCTTGAGTCGATGGAAAACTCTTTGATGATCTTATTCTCATCACCACATAAGAGCCTCCCTCCTGTCACCTTTATGATATCTTTAATGGTAATATTATCCATATCTGCCTCCTGAAATGTATCAAACATATAAGAAAAGCGCTTTGCCATGTAATTAACTTGGCAAAACGCTTCATTTGACTATGCTGATTGCCAACACTCCTAGTGTAATACAATCAGTTCAATCTTTCAAGATAATATTTAGGAACATCCGTTCGCATCATCCTTCCAGCAGCTTTTCCACAGAAACCAGCTTCACACAAGTGATGAAGAGACTAACCGCTGTCACGATCTCCTCCAAAGGTGGGAAGGTCGGGGCAATACGGATGTTGGAATCCTTAGGATCCAGCCCGTAAGGGAAGGTAGCGCCGGCTGCCGTCATGGTTACACCGGCCTCTTTACATTTGGCCACGATCTTCTTCGCACAGCCTTCCATGGCGTCAAAAGAGATGAAATATCCGCCCAGAGGTTTTGTCCAACTGGCAATCTTCAGATCAGACAGTTCCTTATCTAGCATTTCCAGGGTGGCCTCAAACTTGGGACGCATGATATCCGCATGTTTTTTCAGATGAGTGGAGAGCCCTTCCACATTTTTAAAATATCTCACATGCCTCAATTCATTGATCTTATCATAACCGATGGTCTGCCAGGATAACCTGTATTTCACTTCCTCGATATTTGCTTCCGAAGCAGACATGGCAGCTATTCCCGCACCGGGGAATGTAATCTTGGATGTGGAGGCGAACTGGTAAACCATATCGGGATTGCCGGCTTTCTCACACTCTTCCAGGATATTTGGTATATCCACGTCAATATCAGGGTAAAGATGATGTAAAGCATAGGCATTATCCCAGTAGATCCGGAAATCTTTCGCAGCCGGTTTCAAAGCTGCAAATCTTTTCACGGTCTCCTCTGAATATACGATACCGGTAGGATTGGAATATTTGGGAACACACCAGATTCCCTTTACCGTCTCATCATTGTTGACATATTCTTCCACCAGGTCCATATCCGGTCCATTCTCATCCATGGGGATCGGAATCATCTCAATACCGAACTGGGCAGTGATTCCGAAATGGCGGTCGTAACCGGGAACCGGACAGAGGAATTTCACCTTATCCAGTTTACACTAGGGTGTGGAACCCAGGATACCAAAAGTATAAGCCCGGGACACAGTATCAAACATGATCTTCAGGCTGGAGTTACCGAATACGATAGTCTGAGATGGTTTTGCATCCATCACATCCCCCATGAGTTTCTTCGCCTCACAGATACCGTCGAGGATACCATAGTTACGAAGGTCCGTACCGTCCTCCGAATAATAATCATCATGTCCCAAAACCGTCATGATGTCATTGGTGAGATCCAGTTGGGCGGAACTTGGCTTTCCTCTGGCCATGTTAAGGGACAGATCTTTCTCCTTCCAGGCATCATATTCTTTCAATAACTCCTCATGTACAGAGATCAACTCTTCTCTGGATAACTCCTGATATGCTTTCATCATTACCTCCTGAATGGTCTATTTTTATCAATGTTATTAACAAAAAAATACAAGATTGCACGGCAGCTGCCGATTTTAGCAATCTTGTATCATTTTAATTCATTTCTCCTAAAAATGCAAGTTCTAATTTATTATAATTCATTTTAATTCCATGCATTTGGAAAAAACCCATTCTTTTCAGGTATTCTTTGAAATTTCTATCTGTTAATCTTCCATTATCAGGGAGGTTCCCACGAAAAGCTTCCAGAGATAGCGACGCAACCCGGCCTCATCCAGTTCATCAGCTTTCCTTCCATACAGATCAGTCAGCTTCATCTCAAACTCATTTCTTTTCCGCTTCAGCAGGCCCTTTCGACGATCCTCTTTCTCTTCCACATCAGTTCGGATCAGGGCTCTTGCCAGTTGATTTCCTTCCCCGTCCAGCAGAAGGATACCATCTCCTGTCCGGCGGTTTCCCTTTACCAGTTCCCCCCTCACCAGACAAATTCCATTGGGAGAACCGGGAGTATGATCCTCCATCTCATCCACATAGAAGAGAAATACTGCCTCCTGATGGATCTGCATCACTCTCTTCTTCCAGTCTTCCATCTCCCCTTCCATACCTTTCCGGTATTCCTCCATGGTTTTCCGGTGAAAATCTCTCAACCAGCCAAACATTATCTAATCCTCCCCGATGATCCTCTTCAGATGATCCCAGCCTTCACATTGGCTGTCCCTCCCCAGGATCAGCTGTACCAGGACTTTTTCTTCCATAAGCCGGGATATCTTGGCCAGACAGGCTTTATAGATCTCATTGTTCTCAATCCTTCCGTCAGATAAGACATAGAGGCGGCATTGGCAGTCTACCCCTTCTCTTGTTATGTCCCGACACAGATCCATCATCCATTCGCATCCGATCAGAAGTGCCTCCACTTTGGAGTATTCCCGGATCCGATGAGGTATCTGCAGACGGAAACCTATGGGGTGTTCATCCAGATCCTTCTGGCGTACGACGCCGTCCCCATAGACAAAACCCTGGATCAGACGGAAATGTCCGTGTTCCTGTTCCAGTTCCAAAAGGTCCTGTGTCTCATATAACAGCCGGCTCATCTCCAGGGAATTGGTCCGTTCCCCTCTCAGGATCACAAACAGACCAAGAACCGTCTTTTTGGACGGTAGAGATTCTTCAGGTTCCGGAGATCCCTCGGCATTCTCTGCGGAAAGGTTCAGGTCCCGGGACAGATTCTCATATCTCTCTTCTGTCTCTATCGCTTCGGTTAATCGGTGCTCCCATTCTGAGACAGGGAGCAATCGGCCACCCTCAAAAACTTCTTTCCAGGGGGCAGGCATGGTTCCGTAGAAGAGGCCGGAATAGTCTCTGGAACTGGTCTTGGGAGGAATCCTGACATTTCCTTTGGAACTGGCAACCATGATCTTATAAAGAAATCTCTGATCTGCCAGAGCCTGGGCTTT
>CADBOX010000469.1 GCA_902796415.1 uncultured Lachnospiraceae bacterium | reverse complement strand
GGTCTCGGCTTGTATATATTCATTCTATTCCATCTCCTAATTGGTATAGAATCATTATATATCAATATGGTCTGTTTTTCAACAAAGGAGTTTACTGATTGAAATCGCTGAAAATGCGTTGACACTGGTATAAGATTATAATAAACTTATTTATATAAGTTAGCAATTATTTTATCATGATGTAAGAGCTGCAGAATATGACGGTGTTACATGAATTGAGGTGGTTTAATTGGGGAAGACAATTGTTGCGCTAAAAAATGTGAATAAGTGGTACGGTAACAATCATGTTGTGAAAGACCTCAACCTGGAGGTCCCGGAAGGCGAATTCCTGACATTGCTGGGACCGTCCGGATGTGGAAAAACTACCACTCTTCGCATGATCGCCGGTTTTGAGGATGCTAGCAGCGGGCAGATTGAAGTCCAGGGGGAGAGCGTTGAGGAGAAAGAGCCCTACCAAAGGGATGTAAACACGGTTTTTCAGAGCTATTCTCTGTTCCCCCATATGAATGTATTCGATAACATTGCCTATGGACCGCGAATTAGGAAGGTGCCGAAAGATCAGATTAAAAAAGATGTAGAGGAAATGCTTCGTCTGGTTCGTATGACCGGTTATGAAGAAAGGAAACCAGATGCCTTGTCCGGCGGACAGAAACAGCGTATCGCCATTGCCAGAGCCCTGATCAACAATCCCAGAGTCCTTTTGCTGGACGAACCCTTGGGTGCCCTTGACTTAAAGCTTCGCAAGCAGATGCAGATTGAGCTTAAGCGCCTTCAGAAGAAGCTGGGAATTACGTTTATCTATGTTACTCATGATCAGGAAGAGGCCATGTCCATGTCTGACCGTATTGCAGTTATGAAAGACGGGATTATCCTCCAGATTGACAGCCCTATGGAAATCTATGACAGACCGAATTGTCGTTTTGTTGCAGATTTTATCGGAGAATCCAATATACTCAGCGGCAAAGTGCTGGAGATAGAAGGAGAGCTGATGACCGTAGCTACTCCGGACGGTAATGTGCAGACAAAAGGGACCGGCTTCGCAGCCGGAGAGGAGATTGATATTTCGGTGAGAACAGAATATCTAAGCTGCAGCATTGAGCCGGCTGACCGTTTTAACATCAAGGCACGGATCCGGGATTTTACCAACATGGGTACCGTCATCAAGACCAGTGTCATGACAGCAAGCGGAAAAGAACTGCGAATCTCCGCCTTTGAACAGGACAGAAGCCTGCAGGAGGGACAGGAAGTCTATCTTTCCTGGAGACCGGAGAAATCTGTCCCCATCCACAGAGAGCAGAAGGAGGTTGAGGCATGACAACATCTAAAGGCAGAACCAAGGGATCGAATCGCCTGCCTATGCTGGCACATGCCGGGCCGGTGTCCCTTTGGATGATCATATTTGTTACGATTCCCATGCTGTTTATCATCCATATCAGTTTTATGACAAGAGGAACCTTTGGCGGTGTGGAATATACACCTTCCCTGGAATCGTATCAGACTTTGATGGAGGTCACTTATTTCCATATCATATTAAAAAGTATCGGGGTTGCGGCAGAAACGACCATAGCCTGTTTGCTGGTCGGGTATCCCTTTGCTTACTTTATTGCCCGCAAACCACCTGATGTGGCCTCCAGGTTAATCACCCTCCTGATGATTCCTTTCTGGACCAATTCACTGATGCGTCTTAATGCATGGATGTTGATCTTCCAGACCAATGGGCCGGTGAATAACTTCATGTTGAAGTACCAGATGATCGACAAACCGATTACTTTTATATTTACAGATGGCTTGGTGCTCTTAGGTCTGATTACCAACTATCTGCCCTTTGCGGTATTACCCATGTATTCCTCTATTGAAAAACTGGAAAAGCCGATACTGGAGGCATCGGCTGATCTGGGGGCAAAACCGAGTGTCACTATGATGAGGATCATTCTTCCTCTGACCTTCCCCGGTATTTTTTCGGCCATAATCCTGACTTTCATACCGGCTCTGGGAACCTACGTTATTACAGATATGTTAGGAGGAGGGAAAGTATTATACATAGGTAATATCATAAAGAACCAGTTCGGAGCAATCCGCAACTGGCCGTTAGGTGCAGCACTATCCGTAATCCTTCTGGCAATTACAGCCCTGATGATCTTTGTCTACTCCAGATTTGCCAAGGTGGAAGATATGGAGGTGATCTAGGATGGCCGTGAGAGGAAAACTAAACCGAAAACAAAAAAGAGAGCGGATACGAAAGATTCCATGGACGATTTTTGCCGCACTGATCTATTCTGT
>CADBOX010000468.1 GCA_902796415.1 uncultured Lachnospiraceae bacterium | reverse complement strand
CTTTTTGATAAGACGGAATTTCAGAAAAACATCAAATACCTGGAACCTGCGGCGGGACGCAGGACTACCAGTCTTGAAAAAGTGGATATCAATTCCAGTGTGGATGCGATATCCTTCGGAAACACGAAGGTGAAACAGGAGAGTGAGCCCACAGTGACCATAAAAGAGATCAATGAAGTCTATGTGGTACTTCAGATGGACTGCATCCTGTCTTCAGAAGTCCGGGAAGGCGTGGTACAGTATTATGATCTCAGTGAGAAATATAAACTGAGGTATACCTCGGACCGTATGTACCTGCTGAAGTATAACCGAAGTATGAATTCTTATTATAATAAGGCATTGAACAACCCGGCCAAGAATTATATCACTTTGGGAATCCACGATCCGGGAGAGATGGATTACCGCAGCAGTGAAGACGGTTATAAAGTCTGCTTTGTGCAGGAGGGTCAGCTCTGGTACTACAACTATCACACCTCCGACATGGCCAGACTCTACAGCTTTTCCTCGGAGAACCTGGCGGACCTGAGGAACAACAAAGACAGTCATGACATTAGGATAATGAGTATTGATGATGACGGAAATATCGTATATATCGTTTATGGTTATATGAACCGTGGACATTACGAAGGAAAGAACGGAATTCATCTGCTTCGATATAACGCAGCGAACAAATGCAATGAGGAACTTGCCTTCTTCTCCACAACCGTCCCTTATGAACGGATGAAGAAAGATATTAAAAGGCTTTGTTACCTGAACCGGGACAACGTATTCTACTGTATTCTGGACGGGGATCTTCATGCGGTGGATCTGGAGAAGAAGAAGGATGAGATTCTGGAGTCGGGCATGATCAATGAGAGTATCACTGCATCCAAAGATCAGAGGATCATCGCCATAGAAGACCAGAAAAATCTCACGAAAAACACCAGTATCCGGATGATGGATCTGGAGACCGGACAGAAGCATACCTTTACCTGTTCTGACCGGCAGAGGATCCGTGCGGTGGGTTTCCTGGCTGACGATTTTATCTATGGTACCGCCTCGGCGGAGGATGTCAGAAAAACTGCTGGAAATGTTCTTACATTTCCCATGAAAGAACTCTCTATCGTGACATTGGAAGGCGTAGAGATCAAAAATTACAAAAAGTCGAAAAGATATATTATGCAGACGGAGATTGATGGCAGTGTGCTGGGGATGACATTCGGAAAGAAAGTCGGGGATAAGATCGTAGCCACCAGTGACACCGATTACATCCGCTTCAAAGAGAAGGAAGAAAGCGGCAATGTCTCACTGGTCTATGATTATTCCAACACCTACTGGGACCAGCTGTCCATCAGTTTTCCAAACTACGTCTACATCCAGGTGGAGCCTGATCTTGTACTCACCAAGGTTTTGTCCAGTGACAAAGATATTCAGGTGGCACTGGAACGCAGCAACGAATCGAAAACCCAGTATTATGTTTATGCGGAAGGGGAGGAGCAAGGCGTCTACGATAATCTTATGGAAGCCATCCTCTGTGCCGATGAAAAACGTGGGAGCGTCATCAGCAGTGAAGAGCAGATCATGTGGGAATGTGGTTTTGTGGATTATGCCATGGTTGCGGGTATGGATCAGGTGACCAAGGTGAAAAATGAGGACCGCTCCCTGGCAGGATGTCTTGAGATGATAGCCAAGGTAAACGGCAGACAAGTCAAGGCTTCCGAGATTGATACGGAAGGAAAGAAGCCCGTAAAACTGATAAAAGAATACAGTGATGCGCAGGCTTATGACATCAGTGGATGTACGGTGGATCAGGTTCTCTATTATATCAGTAAGGGCAGTCCGGTCCTGGCCAAGTACAGCCCAAACCGATATGTGATTCTCATGAGTTATAATTCCACCAAACTCCGCTACCTCGACCCTGTCACAGGAAAGTCCACAGCGGTGGACCGAAAGACCTTGACGGACAAGTTTGAAAAGTCGGGAAACAGATTCTTTACCTACCTTAAGGATTGAATCCCATATCTCAGGAAAAGCAGGAGTGTGAGATGAACCGGGTAGGCAATATAGAAGAAATACCTGAATCCTCTTCCTTTCTCGCCGTTATAACTATGCAGTAAGGGGAAAGAGAGGATGCAGGCCGGTTGGGTACTGGAACGCAACCCCAACAGCATCAGGGGAAGATAAGCACCGATCATCGGAAGCCGCCCGTATTTTCTGACAAGATAAAACAGGAGAATTGTAATGATTCCGGTGGAACCGTAATCGCACTGAAAGATTTCTCCTGCCAGGGAAAATACGATGACGGTAATCAGGATCCGTGGTGTATCATCCTGACACCGGTCCATGATCATCATGGCGACAAAACCCAGGGAAAGGGTAAAAAACACATTTTGGGCAGACCAGTCCATGACGGTCTGTATAGAATGATGATGTATGATATTCCAGAAGGTACCTTTCAGAGCCAGATCAAATGGTATCTCCGAGAGGACGGCAAAAAGAGCAAGGCGGGTCAGATACCTGTTTTGATTACTGCTGTGGAAGAAACCTTCCACCAGGGTAAAACAAAAGACAGGGAAGGAAATCCTCCCCATGCAGCGCATCGTCAGATAGACCGCATCCGGCAGCTGGGTCCGAAAGATAACAGCAGCATGATCAATGACCATGGACAACAAGGCAATATATTTTAACTGATAAGTATTCAATGACATTTTTCCCCTCTCACAGCCTTTTCTTCTTTCAACCGAAATGAAAGAAATGAGGCATCTCCCTTTTGAGTATACAGGAAAACGGGAGGGATGAACAGGGAGATATGGAGGAATTTTTATGAGCAGAATGAACAAGAAAGCATCCTCAAAGAAAGGGATTTCCTTAGGGACGATTCTCCTTATACTGCTGTTCCTTGCAGTGATGGCAGGATTTATCCGATTTGGAGTTCCCCTGATACGGATGTACAGTCATGCTGTGTCGGATGTGGCTGCCAGCAGCGATGATACCTTCCGGCAATGGCAGACGTCCATCGTCTATGATATCAATGGGGATGAAATCAAGAAACTGAAAGGGGAGAGAGATGTCTATTACCTGGAGTATGATGAGATTTCCGACGCGGCAAAGCTCGCCATCATCTCTGTGGAAGACAAGAATTTCACCAGCCATCGGGGTCTTGATGTGGTTGGTCTTGCCAGATCGGTAGTCTACCTGATATTGAACCGGGGCAGGATTACCATGGGTGGATCTACCATCACCCAACAGCTGGCCAGAAATATCTATCTTTCCTTTGAGAAGACTTATTCCAGGAAGATTAATGAGATTTTTTATGCCTTCGCCCTGGAGCAAAAATATACCAAGGAAGATATCCTGGAATTCTATCTGAACAATGTTTATTTTGCAAACGGCAACTATGGTATAGAGGCGGCATCTCAGGCTTATTTTCAGAAAACATGTAAAGATCTCACCATATCACAGACAGCATTTTTATGTGCGATTCCCAACAGTCCCACCCGATATGACCCCTATGAGAACGCAGAGGCGACTCTGGGCAGGCGGGACCGGATCCTTACGGCCATGTATAATCAGGGTTACCTGTCCAAGGAACAGTATGAGAAGTCCCTGGCGGAAGAAATCTCCATCCGTCCGAAAAAAGAGACAACCGCCAATGACTATGCGGAGACGTATATATTAAAATGTGCTACGGAAGCCTTGATGGTGGCGGACGGGTTTAATCTTCAGACCAAGTTTGCCACGGAGGAAGAGAAGAAGGAATACCGGGAAGAATACGATGAATGGTACTCCAATTACCGTCAGAAATTATATACGGCCGGATACCGCATCTATACATCCATTGACGTAGTTATGCAGGAAACCATGCAGGAGGCAGTCTCCACCAAACTGGGATCCTCTTTCATTGAGAAAACGGATGATGGTGTCTTCAAGGTTCAGGGAGCTGCTGTCTGCATCGATAACTCCAGCGGCAAGGTGGTTGCCGTCGTGGGAGGAAGGGAGCAGGACCAGGAAGTTTTCGGCCTGAACCGTGCCTATCAGACCAACCGACAGCCTGGAAGCGCCATTAAACCGCTGGTGGTCTTTACCCCTGCTTTTGAGGAGGGCTACACACCAGATTCGATTGTGGATGACAGCCGCATGACCGGTTCTGATACCGTGAATAATGCCGGATCCTCATATTCCGGCAGCATTACCTTGCGCCGGGCGGTACAAAAATCCAGCAATGTGGTCACCTACCGCATGTACAAAGAGCTGGGAGCTTCCGCTCTTCTGAAATATCTGGAAGAGATGAATTTTGCCGGCCTTGATAAGAAAGATTATATCTATGATACCACTTGTATCGGAGGTTTCACCAACGGGACTACGCCGGTTGAGATGGCGTCTGCCTATGCGACCCTTGCCAACAACGGAACTTACCGTAACCCGACCTGTATCGTGAAGATTACAGATGCCAAAGGAAATGACGTGGTCAGCGAGGAAGAGGCCACAAGATCCAAGACGGTCTATTCCAACCAGGCTTCCAGAATTATGACCAACGTGCTGGAAAGCTGTGTCACCGACGGTAATGCTACTGCTTCCAACTGCAGGCTGGATCTGGATATTCCTGTGGCATGTAAAACCGGTACCACCAGTAATTATGTGGATGGATGGCTCTGTGGTTACAGCCCATACTATACAACGGCAGTGTGGGTAGGAAAGGATATCTATGAAAGTGTGGATGACCTGAAAGGCAACACTTATCCGGCTTATATATGGACTGACTTCATGAACAAGATTCATGCCGGTATCACCCGTGACATGGACCTGGAAGATGATTTTGGAACTTATTTCGGCAGGGATCTGGATACCGAGAAAGAGGAAAAGGTCACCACAGAGGAGAAAGAAGAGGAAGAAGAGGAAGACCAGGAAGAAATTCAGGAACCGGTTCAGGACCAGGAGGAAGACGTGGATGATCAGGATGAATACGATAATATAGACGATCAGATAGAGATTCCCGATTATCAGATTCCGGAGCCGCCGGAGACGGAGATCCCGGACGGCTCTGAGGAAACAGGACCGGATGAGGAAGGAGATATGCAGGAAGAGGAAGGCGAACCTTCAAATAATCCTTAATATCATCAATTAATTTTTGACCCTTCCCCTATATTGTGTTATAATATTTTTTATCTCATAGAAAATTATGATTTTTTGTGAGATAAAAAATTCATAAGAAAACTATGATAAGGGAAATATATTTCAGGGAGGAAAGATAGATGTATAAGATCATGAAGGCAGAAAAATTGTCTGCCAACAGTTATCTGATGGATGTTCAGGCACCCCGTGTGGCAAAGCATTGTCTTCCGGGTCAGTTTGTGATCGTGAAGATGGATGAAAAAGGAGAGAGGATTCCTCTTACTATCTGTGATTATGATCGGGAAGCCGGGACAGTGACTATCGTTTTTCAGCCGGTGGGAGCTTCCACCAGCAAGTTTGTTCACCTTTCTGAGGGTGATGCTTTCCGCGACTTTACAGGGCCTCTTGGCTGTCCTTCCGAATTGCTGGAGGAAAGTATCGAAGATCTGAAAGCAAAGAAAATCCTCTTTGTCGGCGGAGGTGTTGGTGCAGCCCCCATTTATCCTCAGGTAAAATGGATGCATGAGCAGGGAGTCGGCGTGGACGTGATCATCGGTGCCAAGACAAAAGACCTCCTGATCCTCGAGGAAGAGATGAAGGCTGTGGCTGAAAATTATTATCCCTGTACGGACGATGGCTCCTACGGATATGCCGGTATGGTCACCGGTAAGATGGAAGAGCTTGTGAAAGAAGGTAACAGATACGATGTGTGTGTGATCATAGGGCCTATGATCATGATGAAGTTTGGTGCTCTCACTGCAAAAAAACTGGAGATTCCACAGTGTATCGTCAGCATGAACCCCATCATGGTTGATGGAACCGGCATGTGTGGAGCCTGCCGTGTACTGGTTCATGAGGAAGTAAAATTTGCCTGTGTGGACGGACCGGAATTCGACGGATACGGCGTAGATTTTGACAGTGCTATGAAGAGACAGCAGATGTACAAAGATAAAGAACAGAGAAAGCTCCTTGCCTTACAGGAGGGAGACAGCCATCACGGCGGATGTGGACAGTGTGGAGGTGACAAATAATGGCACAGGATATGTTAAAGAAGATTCCTGTCAGAGAGCAGGATCCAAAAGAACGAGCAAGAAATTTTGAGGAAGTCTGCTACGGATATAATCAGGAAGAAGCGCAGGCAGAAGCCCTCCGCTGCTTAGGCTGCAAGAAGGCAAAATGTATCGAAGGGTGTCCTGTAAACATCAATATCCCCGCCTTCATCCATGAAGTGAAAGAAGGAAATATCGAAGCTGCCTACGATGTGATCGGAGAATCCTCCTCCCTGCCGGCAATCTGCGGCCGTGTCTGTCCGCAGGAGTCCCAGTGTGAAAGCAAGTGCATCCGCGGAATCAAAGGAGATCCTGTCTCCATCGGTAAGCTGGAAAGATTTGTGGCTGACTATGCGCTGGAGCATAATATCATGCCCAAAAAGACAGCAACATCCAACGGCCATAAAGTGGCAGTGATCGGTTCCGGACCTGCAGGTCTGACCTGTGCCGGCGACCTTGCCAAGCTGGGTTATGATGTGACAGTATTTGAGGCCCTCCATGAATTGGGCGGTGTTCTGGCCTACGGTATTCCCGAATTCCGTCTTCCTAAGAATAAAGTTGTGAAAAAAGAGATCGATAAGGTAAAAGAACTGGGCGTTACCTTTGAGACAAACGTAGTCATCGGCAAATCCACCACCGTGGACCAGCTCCTGGAGGAGGAAGGTTTTGAAGCAATCTTTATCGGTTCCGGTGCAGGTCTTCCCATGTTCATGGGAATCCCCGGAGAGACTGCCAACGGCTGTATGTCAGCTAATGAATACCTTACCAGAAGCAACCTGATGCACGCTTACGATGATACTTATGACACCCCGATCGCCACCGGAAAGAAAGTGGCAGTGGTCGGTGGTGGAAATGTGGCTATGGATGCTGCAAGAACCGCTTTGCGCCTGGGTGCGGAAGTACATATCGTCTACCGTCGTTCTGAGGCAGAACTGCCCGCCAGAGTGGAGGAAGTTCATCATGCCAAAGAAGAGGGCGTTATCTTTGATCTTCTTCAGAATCCAAAGGAAATCCTTGTGGATGAGAATGGATGGGTCAAAGGAATCCGAGTGATCAAGATGGAACTGGGAGAACCGGATGCCTCCGGTAGAAGACGTCCCATCGAGATTCCCGGATCCGAGTATGAGATCGACGTGGACACGGTGATCATGTCTCTGGGAACTTCACCTAACCCGCTGATTTCTTCCACCACAAAAGGATTGGAAGTAAATCGCAGAAAATGTATCGTGGCAGATGAGGAAAACGGAAAGACTTCCAAAGCCATGGTCTATGCCGGCGGTGATGCCGTCACAGGCGCCGCCACTGTCATCCTTGCCATGGGAGCAGGAAAAGCGGCAGCCAAAGGAATTCATGAGATGTTCCAGGAGAATCAAAACTAAAAGAATGTTCTTGAAAGGGCAGTGGTGTCGGGGTAAGACACTACTGCCCTGTTTCTGTATGCACAGAGAATATATATGGAGAAAAGAATATGAAAAAAGAAGTTTACGATCCATCGACCTGCCTGGTAAGCCAGATTGCTTATCAATATTATATCGAGGAGAAGAAAACCTCAGAGATCGCCCAGCAGTTTGAACTGTCCTCCTCCACGGTCTCAAGGGTACTGAAAAGGGCGAGACAGGAAGGCATCATCAAGATTCAACTTGCCCAGCCCTATCTGGAATGTAATGAGATGGAGAAATATCTGGAGGAAAGGTTTCGCCTGAGAAATGTCTGTATCGTTCCTCTCGATAAACCGGAGGAAGAACTCCAGGATAAGAATGTCAAAAAACAGGTTGCCCTGGAAGGGGCAAGATATGTCCAGAGGATCATCCGGGATGATGACATCCTGGGACTTGCCTGGGGAGGAACCATGTACCATTTGATCCAGTACCTGAACCCCTGCAGAAAAGTGAGGGCCAGCATCGTCACGATGCACGGCAGCATCGCCAACTGCCATGAGGCTCTGGAGGTTCAGACCTTGGTTGACCGGGCCGCCATGGCTTTCGGGGGAGAGAAAATCTCCCTGGAGCATCCGGGCCTGTATAATACACCGGAAGAATGCCGGCAGATGGCCGCCACCGAGGAATGCCGCAACATATTTGAAATGTACGAGAAGATCGATATCGCTCTTACGGGAGTGGGAAGTATGTATCCAGATTATGATTCCCTCCTGGGGAAGACAGATTATCTGACCGAGAAAGAAAGAAAGGAATTGAGAGAGGAGAGGGTGGTCAGCGACATCATGCTGCACTTTATCCGTAAAGATGGATCGGAGTGCGACAACCCCATCAAGGACAGGACTCTTGCCATCGATCTGGAGACATTCCGTAAGATTCCCTGCAAAGTGATTGCAGCCTCCGGTTCAAAAAAAGCATACTCTATCCTGTCTCTGTTGAATGGCAATTATATCGATGTGCTGATTGTTGACTATCATCTGGCTAAAAAGCTGATCAGTTTATTGAAATAAATTTCTATATTTTCATTTTTTTGGATTAGGATATAATGAAATCAGATATGATCCACGGAAGAGATGTGGGTCTAAAGAAGGTAAGTAATCTAATCACAAAAAAGAGAATGGAGGAAGATTATGTACATTGATCCTATCGTAGTTCAGTACCCCGAAGCATTAGATCCGGAAGGTTTTGTCATTGCTACTTATTATTGTGCCACACCGAGGGATACCAACGGTTTGAAGTTCGGTGCTGCCCTTGCTGTTGAGCAGTCCTGCGGAACATGGCTGAAGGTTCCCGGTGAGACAGAGGAAGTCAGAGCCAGAGCCATCGCACGTGTTATCGGTGTTTATGAAGCTCCTGCTTATCAGATTGGTGTTCCGGAAGGTGTTACCGAGAGGCATTTCATCATCCGTCTTGCTTTCCCCAAAGGCAATTTAGGACCGTCTGTAGCGATGCTCTTAAGTACCGTGATTGGTAATATCTCCAGTTCAGGCAAAGTAAAATTACTTGATCTTGAATTCCCCAAGAGTTATCTTGATTACTACAAGGGACCGAAGTTCGGTATCCCGGGCATCCGTGACCTGCTGGGTGTTTATGACAGACCTCTGCTTAATAACATGATCAAACCATGTGTAGGTCTCGACCCTGAGATGACTGCTAAGCTCGCTTATGAAGCAGCTGTCGGCGGTGTGGATATCATCAAGGATGATGAGCTGGTTGCCAGCCCATACTTCTGCCCGCTCGAGGATAGAGTTAAGGCGGTTATGCCCGCCATCAAAGAAGCAGATAAAGTAAAAGGCGAAAAGACATTATTTGCTTTCAACATCACTGACAGAACCGAGAACTTAAAGAAAAATGCCATGACCGTAATCAAAAACGGTGGAAATGCATTGCTTGTCAACTACAATACTATCGGACTTGATGCTGCCAGAATGCTGGCAGACGATCCGGAGATCGATGTTCCAATCCTGGCTCATTCCGATTATACAGGTGCTGTTTATGAATCCGAGTGGTCCGGCCTCAGTGTCAACCTGATCGGTGCGACACTTCCGAGACTTTGTGGTCTTGACATGATCATCGCTCTGACCCCATACGGCAAGTTCCCTATGTCCATGGATTCCTTCGTATCTGCCGGATACAAGATGACAGCTCCTCTCGGACATATCAAACCGGTATTTGCTATGCCTGGTGGTGGAACAACCCAGGGACATATCGAAGACGTGATCAACAAGTTCGGTAAAGATGTCATGATCGCAGCCGGTGGTGCTGTTCATGGTCACCCGATGGGAGCCATCGCAGGTGCCAAGGCATTCCGTCAGGGTATTGATGCTGTTATGGCAGGCAAGACTTTAAGAGAAGCCGAGAAGGATAATCCGGAATTAAAGGCTGCTCTGGATGCATGGGGCGTGTATGGTGAAGCTCAGGCAACCCAGAACTATGACCTTAAGTCCAAATTCTAAATTCCAAATTCTTAAACGTTGCAGTATTGCTTCTTTGAGAAATAATTAATTACGAACAATAACTGCTGTAAGTATTTCTATTTGCAGCAGTTATTTTTGATTCCGGCGGGAGGTGAAGCTATCTGGAAAAAGAAGTTTATACCCAGTCATTATGTCTGATCAACGAAGTGGTGGAGCTATATTATGTGGAAGGCATGAACCAGCTTGAGATTTCCAGGAAGCTTGGCGTCTCCAAACCCACGGTATCCAGACTGTTAAAAAGTGCAGGTCAGTATGGGATCGTATCTTTAAAGGTAGACCCTCAGTTTTCAGACTGTATGAAATTACAAAGAGAATTGATGGAACGATATCCTATCCGTCATATCTATGTCGTCCCGTTGACACAGGAATCCCAATATGAAGATCCCGCCATATTAAAACAGACCATTGCCATTGAGGGAGCCAGATATCTCCAGCGTATCCTGTCTGAGAAAGAACTTCTCGGATTGGCCTGGGGCGGGACGGTTCACAATGTGATCCGTGCTTTGAACCCTTGCCAGAAAAAGAATATAAATGTTGTGACCATGCAGGGGGATATCTACCGATGTGGAGAGGATTATGATGTGGAAACCCTCGTCAGGCGGGCGGCACTGACCTTCAGCGGGGAGAAATACGTGATCAAGGATTCCGGTTTTATGCAAACTCCCCGGGAGACCAGAGAAAAGATCCGGGAAAACTACGCTGAAATCTTCCAAAACTACTATGAGAATATCTCCATCTCCATCGCCGGAGCAGGAGGATGGAGACCGGAAATCGCCTCCCCTCTGTCCAATGAAAAATCAGGATACCTTACGAAAAAAGAACAGGATATGCTGATGGATCGTGGCCTCGTCGCAGACTTTATCCTGCATATGCTGGATGAGGACGGCAGGGAGAT
>CADBOX010000467.1 GCA_902796415.1 uncultured Lachnospiraceae bacterium | reverse complement strand
CTGTTTGTGCTTCCGTTCCTGCAATTGGGCATCTGTTGCCAGGCTCCTCATAATAGCCAGGCGCTGTCTTTCAGAAAGCTGGAAATGGTTCCCGACAAATGTCGTTGCCGGTTTCAGATCATAGCCTTCATTGATCAGATATAAAACATGTCTGGAAGCACTCCTCAGTTTTGGCAGTGCTTCCCTGGAAAAGTTATTAATATCTTCCGGCACAAATCCTCGTTTCGCATTCATTCTTCCATATCCATTCATTCTGTTCCATACGAAATCACTGCTGCGACTGAGATCATTTTATCCATATCAGGAAAAACTTTTTTACGTATGCTTTTACTGTTTCGTTCATAGTGATCTCCTCCATCATTCACATCTCGAATTATCCGCTTTCGGTAAAGATGAAGATATCTTCGCCTCTTGCTAAGCCTCCACGTTTAACAGCTTTATCACTATTTTTTTCTTATTTTCATTGTTGCATAAATAAGGACCGGAACATCCCCTTCAACGATCCGAACAGCCATTTTCCACAGTTTCCAGTCAGATTCATTTACCTGTGATTGCATAGTCATTTCACCCCTTATACAGACCATCCGATTCCGAGCAGTTTCCGAAACGCCTGGTTTAATTCCAAATAATCATGCCTGTGATCATCCGGCTCTGCGTCTGAGATATGCTTTTGTCGTGCGCATTCATTCCGGATGAATTCAATGATCACCGGTATCTGCTGATTCAGGTCTTTTTCCTCTGTTTCCACTTTTCGGATCAGTAAGTCCTGAATCGCTGTATACAGCTCCGGTGTCAGCACAGAATCCGGTTCATTGAACATCGTCAACAGCTTTTCAAACTCCATTGGCGGAATCGTATGATATCGTTCTATCCAGTGACAGCACAGGAGAGGCCGAAGTGCGTAGAAATACTTCTTATACCGGATCATTTCCCCCTGCAAGAAACCCTGCAGTGTACTGTTCGCAGTGCCGTAATAATGGCATAAAGCGGATTTCTCCGAGAAATAATGAAGGACTGTTTCCTTCAGGGATTCCCACTCATCCGCCTTACGGTAAATGATAGGAGAGTCCGCCCACTCCATGACATTCGGGTTGCCTTTCCCAAAAGCCAGCAAAGCTTTCTTCACATCCCAGCCGTTAATGTCCAAGACCTCATCCAGCTGCCACTCGATCACATCTTTCATGGGATCGATCCGGAGATATTCCTCCGAACGGTGCGCATAGATGAACCGCACGTCATAATCACTGTCCGGAGACGCAAATCCCCAGGCCCGGCTGCCGGATTCGACCGCCAAAAGAATCCTGACATCGTATGTCTTCTCTATTGTATCCAGATTTTCCTGGATCTCTTTTTGAATATCTCTCATCCGATCTCTCCAGTCACAACACGCCGGTTGATACTCTCGACGAACCTGCTTACTGCTTCCAGATCCGGATTGTCCGGAAGAATACTGTTTTTCTCAGCATCCTGAAAACGGCGCTCATAATCCGCCACGATCTCATAAAATGCCGGCGTCAGTACATTTTCCTGCATATAGTCGCCGTTCCGGATACTCCGCAGCAGCTGCAGATCCGATTCCGGCCGGTGCGTACGTATCTCGCCCTTCTTCAGAATATCGATCCCCATCATAAACAGTCGTACCAGATGCATGGCGTGTTTGTTCAGGTGGTTTTCATCTTTCTTATGATTCCGCTTCCCGATCTTGTCATAGTCCCGGACGACGGTATGCAGGGTATTCATCATGTCGTTATACCGGCGCAGCGGATAATGGCGGAAGTCCGCATCAAGGAAGATCTCAGTCTCAAGACCTTCTGTTTCCGCGGTATCGATATACAACTTTGCATCCGTCTTGTATTGTTCGATCTGTCTCCGGTTGAAATCATCCAAAGCATGATTCACTGATTTCAGAATATGCTTCTCTTTGGATGGCTGAGGAAGCGTGTCCCTGGCGATCGCATTCTGGAGCCTCCGAAGCTGCGCGTCCGCGTAATGACCGAAAGAAGCCGCCGCTCGTTTGGACAGGAACAGCTGTCTGTGATCCAGCAGTTCCTGCCCGGTCTCCGACTTTATGACATACTGTTCGTCATCAAGCCCCAGAATCTCGATTGTGTTGGGGTTGCAGTTCAGAAGCAGGCTGACCAGCTTGTTGAAGGAATAGATAACCGTATCCGTCACGGCATCCTCATACTGGTCAAAGGATGTCAGGCCGATCAGATCCGACGGAAGATTTAAGGTGACGCCCCGAAGATCAATATCGCTCCCTTCCCGATTCGTTCCATAACCGTAGCTCCCGCTCACGCCGAGGAGCATGATTCGGGAGCCGAGCCGGGGGTTGGTACGAAGGAAGTCGTATTCAATTGTGTTCATTAAAGCTTTATAATCCACGCCATCATCCATCTTTCATATTAATTTGAACATTTGGGGAATTTACCTTTCGCTTTTTTCGAATGAGGGTTATCCAGGTTTGGAACTTTAGTGATGTCATTTTCGCTCACTTTTTCAATCCAATACGCCTGGAAGTGTTCCGGATCAAATGTATCTCCAGCGCCGCCCGGAACATTATTGTTCACGATCTGATTCCAATGCTCCTGCATACTGTCCATATCTAACCCTTCTCCAACGCCACCCGAAACATTCTTCAATGCCTCATCAGCGAGCTTATTTTTTTCATGTTTTTCATTTCTCCACCTCAAAATGATACGTCAGCTTATCATAAACTCTGTCCTCAACCACGAGGCTGTTCTTCTCGGTGCAAACGAGCTTCATCCCGGCTTTTTCGAGAACCCGCTTCGATCCGATATTCTCAGCCGCACACCAGGCGGTCACACAGGGAATGCTTTCATTTTCCGTCAGATACTCCAGTACCTTCTTCAACGCCTCGGTTGCAAGGTCGCGTCCCTGCCAACCCGGCACAACACTGAATCCCACCTCGATATGATCGTCCTTATAATCATAGGCTCCGATCGT
>CADBOX010000466.1 GCA_902796415.1 uncultured Lachnospiraceae bacterium | reverse complement strand
TCTCAGAGCAGTTCCGGATAAGATAGTCTGAAAAAAGGCGAATATTATATGTTATAACAGGAAAAAAGCGGAAGATATTTCTTGCTATTCCGACGCAGACTTGTTTATAATGCAGTCAGGCACAAAACAGTACTGTATTATTCCATGAAAACATGGAGAATGCCTGATATTTGAAAATCAAAAGGAGACGGTTTCAGGTTTTCTTCATCAAAGATGCGGAAACTGTAAAAATCGTCATTTTGCAATAATACTTCAACAGATATGTTTATTTTGGAGGAGACTGAGTTTGTTTTTGGAGAAGACAGATTTTTTTCGGCATCCAAGGAGCCGAAACTACAAAACAGTCATCCTCAGTCAACGTACAAAATTCCGTTTTGGGAGGAGACATATTTTGTTTTCGGCATCGAAGATGCCGAAACTACAAAATAGTCATCCGAAAACAGTTAGCGGGCGTACAAAACTTTGTTTTGGGAGGAGGTGGATTCTTATGGAAAGAATCAGAGTGGCTGTGGCTGATGACAATGAAGGGTTTGCTGCCGAGCTGGGCAGCAGGATCCGGTCTGACAAGGCGTTGGATCTGGTCGGAGTAGCCTATAACGGAGAGGAAATCTGTGAGATCATAAGAAAACAGAAACCGGATGTAGTGACTTTAGATATTATTATGCCCAAAAAGGACGGTCTTGCGGTACTGGATACCATTATGAAGGACAAGAGTCTGGAAAAGGTCCCATCCTTCATTGTTGTTTCTGCTGTGGGGAAAGACCGGATTGCTCAGGAGGCTTTTGAGTCAGGTGCCGATTATTTTTTGAGAAAACCAGTGGAGATCTCGACTGTTCTGGGAAAAATCCGCAGTATTTACAGTAAGTTTCATGAAGGGTTTGGCCAGATAAAGCATGAGACAGAGCTTAAGGAGGATTTTATTCCATATATGTCGGGAGAACCGGTGACAGACATCAGCTCTTTGCTGCTGGAACTGGGAATTCCGGCGCATATTAAGGGGTATCAGTACCTTAGAGAAGCGGTGATGACAGCCCTTGTGCATCCGGAGTATATCAGTTCGGTCTCTAAGGATCTGTATCCGATAGTAGGAGAGAAGTACGGTACCACGGCCGGAAAAGTAGAAAGAGCCATACGGCATGCGATACAGGTGGCGTGGGAGAGGGGAAAAATGGTATCTGTCGACAGGTTATTTGGCTACAGTGCCGGTTCCAGAACAGGAAAACCGACAAACTGTGAATTTATAGCTCTTCTCACAGATAAATTATCGCTGGAATACAAAAATAGTCTTTCCAAGAGATGATTTTTACTATATAATAGAATCACGGTATTTATATGGCTGTCCGTTACAGGCGGAAACCGGTGCATAATGGGTTGACAGTGCCAGGTTTTTGATATCGGGAGCACAAAGTCATCACTATCTGATTCTATGAAAAGAATTCTATGATAAGAAACAATGTGGTCAGCAGTGAGCGGCCTGGATGCCGGCACAGGAAATAATTGCAATAATTATTATGATACTCACAATAATTGATACAAAAATGATCACTGAAATTGATTTCTAAGAGGAGGGCATTCGAGTGAAAAAGATATTGTTTGCGACATCAGAGGCGGTTCCATTTATAAAGACGGGAGGCTTGGCAGACGTTGCCGGTTCGCTGCCGAAGTGCTTTGACAAGAGATATTTTGACATCCGGGTCGTACTTCCCAAATATGCATGCATGAAGCAGGAGTGGAAAGACCGTATGGAGTACATTACCCACTTCTATATGGATCTCGGATATAAAAACTGCTATGTGGGTATCATGCATATAGAATACGAAGGGGTTCATTTTTACTTTATCGATAATGAATATTACTTCAGCGGTCCGAGACCTTACGACGGGGGCACATGGGATCTGGAGAAGTTTGCTTTCTTCTCAAAAGCAGTGCTTTCCATCCTCCCGGTAATCGGTTTCCAGCCCAGGATCATTCATTGCCATGACTGGCAGACCGGCCTGGTTCCGGTATATCTGCATGACACCTTCCAGCAGAATCCGTTCTTCTGGGGGATCAAGACGATTATGACGATCCATAACCTTAAGTTCCAGGGCGTCTGGGATGTTAAGACCATAAAAGGGATCACCGGGCTTTCCGATTATTATTTCACCCCGGATAAGCTGGAGGCATACAAAGATGCCAACTTCTTAAAGGGAGGCATTGTGTTTGCAGACGCCATAACGACTGTCAGCAGCACCTATGCGGAAGAGATTAAGACCCCGTTTTACGGGGAAGGACTGGACGGATTGCTGCGGGCCAGATCCAACAGCCTTCGCGGTATCGTCAATGGCATCGACTATGATGATTTCAACCCGGAGACCGATAACCGCATTGCTGTAAAATATAATGCCGTCACATTCCGCAAGGAGAAAGTAAACAACAAGATTGCTCTTCAGAGGGAGCTCGGTCTGGCGGAGGATCCGCATGTCATGATGCTGGGCATTGTCTCCCGTCTTACGGACCAGAAGGGCTTTGATCTGATTGCCTATATTATGGACGAGCTGTGCCAGGATGCCGTTCAGATCGTATGCCTGGGCACCGGTGAAGAGCGCTATGAAAATATGTTCCGCCACTTTGAATGGAAATATCCGCAGAAGGTCTCAGCAAGGATTTATTATGACGAGGCTCTGGCGCAGAGAATCTATGCCAGCTCGGATGCTTTCCTGATGCCTTCCCTCTTTGAACCGTGCGGTCTCAGCCAGTTGATGAGCCTCAGGTACGGCACCGTCCCGATCGTCCGCGAAACCGGCGGTCTGAAGGATACGGTTCAGCCCTACAATGAGTTCGAAGGAACCGGTACAGGCTTCTCCTTCGGCAATTATGATCCCCGGGATCTGCTGGGAACCATCAATTATTCCAAGAAGGTATTCTTCGATGACAAGGATGCCTGGGCCGCCATGCAGAAGCG
>CADBOX010000465.1 GCA_902796415.1 uncultured Lachnospiraceae bacterium | reverse complement strand
GAGCTCTGAGATCGAACTGGAGAAAAAATCCGATTTTTCCTTTAAGGAGATTCTGACACCGCTGTCACAGACCCTGTTTTTCTTCACTGAAAATGTGATAAAAGAAGCGGATATTGATTGCAGTGACGCCATCATTTTCCTAAGAAGCTGTGATATGCATGCAGTGAAAAGACTGGATCAGATTTATCTCAATAATGGGAAACACGTGGATCCATTCTACAAAAAAGTAAGGGATCATGTAAAATTCGTCCTGATCGGCTGTCCTGCCAGCTTCCAGGAATGCTTCTGCGTCAGCATGGGCACGAATAAGACGGAAGACGGATATCTTTTTGCCCTGAATTATTCCGGGGATCAGTTTGAAGTGGATGTGAAGGATTCTGCCTTGAATGACCTGTTCGAGAAAACAGGAGCTGCTGCCAAAGAAGTAGCAGTTGATTATGTCACAGAGAATGAGACCAGAGTTACGATTCCGGAGAAGGTTCCAAACAGCATCTATCAGTCTGACCTGTGGAAAGAATATGATAAACGCTGCGTGGCTTGCGGGCGTTGTAACCTGGTATGTCCGACCTGTACCTGCTTCACCATGCAGGATGCTTTCTACACAGATAATGGTAAGGTAGGAGAGCGCCGCAGAGTGGGCGGTTCCTGTATGATCGACGGGTATTCCACTGTTGCCGGCGGAGGTCAGTATCGCAGAAAACATGGAGAAAGAATGCGCTTTAAAGTGCTTCATAAGATCTATGATTTCAGAAAACGTTACGGCTATGATATGTGTGTAGGCTGCGGACGATGCGATGATGTCTGTCCGGAGTACATTTCATTTTCCAATATCATCAATAAAGTGAATGCGGAAGTAAAGGAGGGAGAGTAATGAGTATGACGAATAATAATCCCTATGTATCCGGTCCTTCCGAGATACTGGATGTCATCAAACATACCGAGAAAGAGTATACTTTCCGCATGGCTTTTGCCGGGGAGGTAAAACCGGGACAGTTCTTTGAGGTATCCATTCCGAAATTCGGGGAAGCCCCCATCTCTGTCTCCGGCATAGAAGAAGGAGTTTCTGTGGATCTCACCATCCGCCGTGTGGGACGTGTTACCAATATGGTATTTGAGCATATGAAGGGGCAGAGTATCCTGATGCGTGGGCCTTATGGAAACGGTTTTGATCTGGACCTCTACAAAGATGGTGAAGTGATCGTTGTGGCAGGTGGTACCGGAGTATCCCCGGTGCGTGGTGTTATTGAAGCCCTTTCCCTGACAGAAGATGCCCAGGATAAACATGTGATCGTCGGTTTCCGGAGTCCCGATGACATGCTCTTCCGCGATGACCTGAAGAATTGGGAAGAAAGACTGGACCTGTGGCTCACTGTGGACGGTGCCCCGGAAGACTATGAGGGCAAAGTGGGTCTTGTTACAAAATATATCCCGGAGATTCCATTGAAAGATGTGGAGAAAGCCCGTGCTATCGTTGTAGGTCCTCCTGCCATGATGCGGTTTTCAGTTATGGGACTCCTGGATAAAGGCTTTAAAGAAGAAAATATCTGGGTATCACAGGAACGTAAGATGTGCTGTGGCCTTGGCATCTGTGGCCACTGCCGTGTAGGTGAGAAATATATCTGTCTGGATGGTCCGGTATTCAACTATACGGAATCCAAAGATATGATTGACTAAGGGGGAAGGATTCATGATCAGAGATTATAATATGAAAGAATATAAGAAGAATGCTTTTCGCCAGTCAAAGTACAGGGGCGAGATTGCTTCCCGTGTCAGGGTTCCGGGTGGTGTGATTGATTCCAAATCCCTCATGAGGGTGGTTGAGATTGCGGAGAAATACGGAGATGGAACCATCAACTTGACAAACCGTCAGGGATTTGAGATACCTCATATCCGTATCGAAGACAGGGACAAGGTGAACGAAGAACTTCAACTGATCATCGAGAATACCAAGGTGAATCAGGGGGAACCTGGGGAAGGCTACCCGGCTTCCGGCACCCGCAATGTGGTTGCCTGTCCGGGAAAAGAGCTGTGTCCCTTCGGCTGCTATGATACCAAAGCATTGGCAGCGAAGATTGATAAGATGATCTTCCCCAATAATCACCATGTGAAGATTGCCTGTACCGGTTGTTCCAATGACTGTGCCCATGTGCGTCTGAACGATTTCGGTATTATTGGACAGACAGAACCTCAGTATGATCCCAATCGCTGTATCGGTTGTGAACAGTGCGTAAAATACTGCTCCAAACGAAGTGTGGGGGCTCTCAGTGTGGTGAATGGCAAGATTGTCCGTGACACCAATAAATGTATCGGCTGTGGTGTTTGCGTGAATTATTGCCCGACCCGGGCATGGACCAGGAGTAAGGAACATTACTTCCGCCTGGAACTTTTAGGACGTACCGGGAAGAAGAATCCCCGCCTGGGAGAAGATTTCCTCAAATGGGCAGATGAAGAGAGTGTATGCAAGATCATCAAGAATACCTATGATTACCTGGATGATTATTTGGATATGGCAGCGGTGGAAGCAAAAGAACATATCGGTTATATCGTGGACCGTACCGGTGTGGAAGAATTCCTCAAATATGCCATGAAAGATGTGGAGCTGGGACCAAAATGTGAGATGGCAGGCAGGATGTACTGGGGCGGAAAACGCTACGACCAGACCAATGAGCTGCGCAAGTCCATGTTCCGCTTCTCTGACCGAGAGGAGTAAATTTTTATTAAAAATAAAAAACCTTGGGTTATGGAGTTTCCTTAACCCAAGGTTTTTTTCTGTATCAGAATAAATCATTTTCTATATCCGGTTTTGGCTAAAGAACGTTCACCAGTTCTTCCCTCACTCCATCCATGCGGGCGTCTGACAGACCGAAGTCCATCTGGCGGTAGGACCATGCAGCACGTCCGATTCCGTACTTTTCAAAAGCTCCATGTATCTTGGTGAACCAGATCAGGGCATCCTCCGGTCTGGCACAATCGATCACTCCGTATTCTCCGCAGTACAATGGTACATCGTACCGTTCAGCTGCTCGGACGGCATCAGCCATAAAACGTTCAAAGTACTCAGTTGTAAGAGTCGTGTCTGCAGGCCAGCTGTCCAGGCCGGCACAGGACTCCGCTGACATCTTATGGGAAGCATCCTCCATCTCCCCGAAAGAAGCGGAGACAGGGATGCGGAAGTCGGGATCCATGTCGGGCATCCAGTGTGCACCTTGATGAGTGAAGATCAGCGGTTCATAACAGTGAAAGTTAAAAACAATACGGTCATCGTAGGGAGCTGCGATATCTTTGACGGCTACGGCACTGTTATGATAGTAGCCACCCACCAGGATGACGGTATCCGGAGCATACTGTCGGATCCTTCGGATACATTCGTGAGAGACCCGGTTCCAGATCTCCCCGTACTCCTTTTCCGTGATTTCATTTAACAGTTCGAAGGCCAGCATGTCGGCATGATGCCCAAAATGGCGGGCAATGTTTTCCCACAGGCGATAGAACCGTTCCTGATAGGCTTCATTGTCAAAAAAGCCAGCTTCTTTTTCACCCGGATCAAAGGAAAAACCGGCAGTCTTATGCAGATCCAGGACCATATTAAGACCCTGTGCCCGGCACCAGCCGATCACTTTTTCCAACCGTTCATAGCCGGCTTCGATCGGTGTGCCATCAGTTTCTTCCAACAGGTTATAGTCGATGGGCAAGCGCACATGATCTGCACCCCAGGACCGGATCACTGCAAAGTCCTCTTCCCGGATAAAACTGTCATAGCGTTCCTTTGTATAATCACACTGGGAAAACCAGCCTCCCAGATTGATTCCTTTCTGATATCCTTTCCATTTTTTCATAATGTAATCTCCTGATATTCCTTAACCTTTGACACTGCCTGAAGTTACTCCTTTTATGATTGACTTGGACAGGATTATATAGATGATCAAAACCGGCAGGATCGACAGGAGGATAAACATATATACTTTGCCCATGTCGAATTTGGAATAGTCGGCACTTCGAAGCTGGGCAATCATGATGGGAACAGTCTTCATTTCCGCCTTATCCAGCAGCAATGCAGGAATAAAGTAGTTATTCCAGGAAGTGACGAAAGAGAAGATCATCTGAACTGCGATAGCTGGTTTCAAGATCGGCAGCACGATGGTATTAAAGGTTCGGAATTCACCGGACCCGTCTACCCGGGCTGCATCAATAATTTCCAGAGGCAGCACACTCTCCATATATTGCTTCATATAGAAGAAGACCACAGGAGCGGCGATGCCGGGAAGAATCAACGGGATATAGTTGTTAAGCAGGTTGAACTTGGTCATCACCTGCACAAATCCAAGGGCAGATACCTGAGCGGGAATCATCATGACTGCCATGATAAAGGTGAAAACCAGTTTCTTTCCTTTAAAATCATAAACATGGATTCCATAAGCGGTCAGCGCTGAAAAATAGGTAGTGAGCACCGCGGTGGAAAGGGCGATGAACAAGCTGTTCAGCATACCCCGGGGAATGTTGATGGAACCGTCGTTCCAGGCATTCTTCAGGTTGTCGATGAAGCTGCCCTTCGGAAGGAGGGAAAAGCCTTTTGCAAGCTCTGCATTGGAACGGCTGGCATTTACTATCATCAGGTAAAAGAAAAACAAACAAAGTACACACAAAAAGATCAGGATGGCATAAACGATCACACGCAGAATCGCCAGCTTGATCCGACTGGCAGTATTTTCGCTCATTCTCATATTACGTTCCCCTTTCTCTCTCTGTGCTTGGCAGCGCCTTCCTTATACTGGGCGGAGAGTATCTTGTAAACGATACCACCCAGTATACCGGTGATGATAAAGATGATAACTGAGATCGCACCGGCCATACCATAGTTTTTATTTCTTAAGTATCCGTTCAAGTACATAACCAGTGTTCGTGAGAGCTCGTTTGGCTCGCCCCGACCGTTTGTCAATACCTGTGGCACATCGTACATCTGGATGCCGCCGATCAAGGCTGTGATCAGACAGTAGACCAGGATTGGCATCAGAAGAGGCAGGGTTACGCGGAAGAAGACCTGTACAGAATTGGCACCGTCAATGGCGGCAGCTTCAAACAGATCCTGGTCGATGCCCATGATACCTGCCATCAACACAATGGTTGTGTTACCGAACCACATGAGGAAATTCATTAAGGCAATCATACCCCGGACGGTTATGGTGTGCGAGAAAAAGTCAAAATTGTTGTCAATTACCCCCCATTGTTCCAACAAAGCCTGAATAGGCCCCACACGGGAGAACAATGTATAAAACAACATGGAAAATGCCGCTGCCATAATCAGGTTTGGCATGTAGATTACAGTTTTAAAGATGCCCTGTCCTTTGATATTCAGCCGGGTGCTGGTGAAAAACAAAGCCAGCAGAATGGCGATGAGGAACTGCGGCACAGCGCCGGCAATCCACATGATCATAGTGTTTGCCGCATATTTCAGAATACGTATGGTGCCTTCTGCTTCAGGTGTGAACAAGGCTTTATAGTTTTCTAATCCCACAAAGTTAGGGCCAACCTGGGTCAGACCATCCCGGTAAGTCTCAAAAAAGCTGTTGTAAATCGTCAAAAACTGCGGGATCAGTGTAAATATAATATAAGCGATAAAGAAGGGGGCGATAAAGATGTAGCCCCATTTTGCGTAGCTGATAGATTTATTTTTGCGGTTTCCCGCCTGATGAAGTTTCTTCATCGGATCATCCTCCTTCGAGGTTTTTGGATTAAAAAATGGAGGCAGGGGAGACCCCTGCCTGCGCAGATTGCCGGATTATTCCGGAACGTTGATATTGGCGTAAGTCTCTTTGACGTAGTTGTAGAAGTTTTTCATAGCTGTGTCTTTATCAACAGAGCCCTTGTAGTACTCCTGCAGCTTGTTCTGCAGACCTTCGTTCAGTAACTGATCATAATTGGTGTGGTTCTCCCACTTGATATCTTTGGCAAGCTCAGAGAAAACTTTGATGTCGTTCTGGCCATCCAGGATGGATGTGTTGCCATAGCTTTCATCGTTTGCATACTTATCAACAACTGTGGTGTTATTCGGATACTGATTCTCATTTTCAACCAGCTTGGAGCATACGTCTTCGTTTACGGTGAAGGTCTCAAAGATGTCTTTAAGCATCTCGGTGTTGTCGGATCCGTTGGCAGCTAACAGCCAGGTACCGCCCCAGAAGTAAGCCTGAGGTCCTTTTACGATGCACCAGTCACCAACACAACCGTTGTCAGGATCCTGGGCATTGGTCATACAGAAGTTGTAATACCAGGCAGGTCCGAAGAAGCACATGGTCTTGCCATCTTTGAACATCTCGTTGGTTTTCTCAGTATCCCACACACCTGCGGTCAGAGTGTATCCGTTCTTGATGTAGTTGTCAGTCTGATCCATCCATGCGGTAATCTGATCGTCAAACTGCAGATTGTTGTTTTCGTCAACCCATGGTTTTGTGCAGTTGTTGGAGAATGCACGGAAAGTCTCTGCAAAGGAAGCGGTCATATAGTAACCTTTTGCTTTCGCATCAGCAGCTACAGCGTCAAATTTCTCCCAGGAATCAATCTTTGCCTGAACCTCTTCCGGAACGTCGGTGCCAAGTACGTCTTTGGCAATACTCTTGCGGTAGATTACAGCAGCGGGACAGCACTGGAAGGAAACACCCTTGCATACTCCGTCATCTGTGGAAGCAGCTTTGATGGTGTAATCATACATTGTGTCAGCGTTCTGATAACCGAAAGATGTGACATCCATCGTATAGTCGGAATTGACATATTTACCAATGTAGTCAGCTTCCGCCAGGAATAAGTCGATCTTTTCGTCGGCTGATGCATTTTCCTGATTCAAAAGAGCTTCGTCCAGCTTCTCCTGGTATACGCCGCCATCGCTGGGATTGATGATCCAGTTGACGGTAACGCCTTCCGGAACGGTGTAATACTTCTCGAAGAATCCCTTGAACTCTTCGTTCCAGGCATAGATATTAAACACTTTACCCTGTTCTGTCTGTTCGATCTGCTCTGTTTTCTCCTCCGGCTGGCTGCTGCCACCACCGTTTGAACCGCAAGCCACAAGGCCGAAGAGCATAGCTGTTGCCAGCAGGACTGCTAACGTTTTCTTCATGATTTGTTTCTCCTCTCTTTGATTTAATATTTTTATTGTTCTTTCTTTATATTGAATGCATCCGCATATCAATCAGGTTCTGCGACCGTACCCCCTTCCAGCAGTTGACCTTCGACGGTAATCTGTTGAGGTAGCCATGTGTCCGGCTGTTCGATCTCTTCTATTAATAATCGTGCTGCCTCAGCACCCATGCGCTCCGCATTCTGCCGATAGGTGGTCAGTCTGGGGCGTAACACTTCCGAGAGATGAATGCCGTCGTAACCCACAGTGCTCATCTGATCCGGCACTTGAACTCCTTGCCGTTCCAATTCATTCATTCCTCCGATGTAGGAGAAATCATCCGGATAGAAGATGCAGGTGGGTGGGTCCGGTAATGCCAGTAATGCTCTGGTCTGCAAACCGCTGGACTTGGGATCGTGATAAATACCCTGGAGTATGTATTCCGGGGGAACCTGGATTCCCAGTTCCATACAGGTCTTTTTAAAGCTGGCCAGACGTTTTTGTGTTACGGAGGTCAGTTCCCCGTGGATAAAGGCTATTCGTCGGTGGCCTTTTCCGTATACGTAACGCACCAGAGCATCCACACCTTGGACATTGTCAGACAGGATAGCTGTGCGGCTGTCAAACTGATAATCCAATGTGACTGTGGGGACATCGCTTTCTCCAAGTCGCACGATGGCAGGATCATGGAAATCCGCTGAGGCGATCACTACACCGTCGCAGCTGCGGTATCTGGTATGTTCCAGATAATCCATGGACATGGTCCCCAGATTCTGACTGATAAAAGTGATGTCATACCCCTGTTTTTCTGCTTCTTTCTTTATGCTCTCAAAAATACGGGAAAAATATTCATGAGAGAGGCCGACTCCACTGGTATCTGAGAAGAGTACACCTATGTTATAGCTTCGGCCGACCTTTAAAGCTCTTGCTGCCGCATTAGGATGATAACCCAGTTTTCTGGCACATTCCTGTATACGTTCCACGGTTTCTTTCTTTACATCCGGAGCACCGTTGAGTGCTTTACTGACAGTTGCTCGGGAGTAACCGCAGGCTTTGGCAATATCTGTAATGGTTACCATGTTGCAAGTATTCCTCCTGAAAAACTGAAACTTAATCGATTCAGATTTTTGTTTTATAATTATATTATAGCGACACTTTTTTTCTCGTCAAGTGTTTTTTTATGTAATTTTAGATAATTTTCGGACTATTTTTTCGGTTATATTTGCAAAAATTACTGATTTTAATTAGAATACTACAAATTACTATTGCTTTTTTGACTAAATGAAGTATAATGAACTTAATCGATTAAGTTTTAGCAAAATAGGAGAGAAAAAGGATGAAATATGGATTTTTTGATGATTCAGCAAAAGAATATGTAATCACTCAACCTGACACACCCTTGCCATGGATCAATTATCTGGGCAGCGACGGTTTTTTTTCTCTGATCAGTAATACATGCGGAGGTTATAGCTTTTATAAAGATGCCAAACTCCGACGGATTACAAGATTCCGCTATAACGATGTCCCTGTTGACAACGGAGGCAGATGCTTCTATATCTGTGACGGTGATACGGTGTGGAGTCCGGCCTTTCTGCCGGTCAAAACCCCTCTTGACGATTATCGTTGCCGGCATGGCCTGGGTTATTCTGTTTTTGAAGGTAAGAAAGAAGGCCTTCTGGCAGAGCTGACCGTAATGGTGCCACAGCATACGGATATGGAGCTTAGTAAGCTTGTGCTGAAGAATGAAACCGGGTCGGAGAAGAAGATTACCCTTTATTCCGCTGTGGAGTGGTGCCTTTGGAACGCGGTAGATGATTCGACCAATTTCCAGCGTAACTGGAATATCGGTGAAGTAGAGGTGGTGGACAACACAATCTATCATAAGACAGAGTACCGGGAGCGTCGTGATCATTATGCTTTCTATTATGTAAATAAGCCAATCGCCGGTTTTGACACCGACAGGGATACTTTTCTTGGAAAATTCCGTGGATGGGATGCTCCTCAGGCAGTGGAAGCCAGAACATCTTATGACAGTCTTGCCTCCGGTTGGGCTCCTATTGCAGCCCTTCGGCTGGAGATTACTATAGCTCCGGGACAGGAAGAAACACTTCTTTTTGGCCTGGGTTATGTGGAAAACAGGCAGGAAGAAAAATTCTCTGCACCAGGTATTATAAATAAAGAAAAAGCACTTTCGATGCAGCATGCTTTCTCACAGCCGGACCAGTTTGATACGGCACTGGCTGAACTGAAGAACTACTGGGAAAGCCTGTTGTCACGTTTCACGGTGAGAAGCAGTGAAGAAAAGCTTGACCGTATGGTGAACATCTGGAATCAATACCAGTGTATGGTTACCTTCAACATGAGTCGCAGCGCTTCCTATTATGAAAGTGGAACCGGCCGGGGAATGGGTTTCCGTGACAGCTGTCAGGATCTCCTGGGTTTTGTTCACCTGATTCCGGAACGTGCCAGGGAACGAATCATCGATATCGCTTCTATACAGTTTGCGGATGGTAGTACCTACCATCAATATCAGCCGTTGACCAAACGTGGAAATGCTGATGTGGGATCCGGTTTTAATGATGATCCACTGTGGCTGATTGCCTGTACCTGCGCCTATGTGCGGGAGACCGGGGACTTCAGTATCCTGGACGAACCGACACCTTTTAACAATGAAGCAGGCACAGAGGTTCCCCTTCTGGAACATCTGCGCCGAAGCATTAACTATACGATAACTAATCTGGGCCCTCACGGGCTGCCCCTGATTGGCAGAGCAGACTGGAATGACTGTCTGAATCTGAACTGTTTCTCTAACACGCCGGGTGAGAGTTTCCAGACCTGTGCCAATTTTGAGAGCGGCAAAGCGGAGAGCGTATTTATTGCCGGCATGTTTGTTAAATATGGAAAGGAATACGCGGAGCTTTGTGACAGGATTGATTTGAAAGAAGAAGCGGATCAGATCCGTGAAGCTGTTGATAAAATGGAGGCTGCCGTCATGGTCCACGGATGGGACGGTGCCTGGTTTAAACGAGCCTATGACGCATTTTCCAGACCAATCGGAAGTAAGGAAAATGAGGAAGGCAAAATCTACGTCGAGCCACAGGGCTTTTGTGTTATGGCAGGAATCGGCGGCGATGAAATCGGAAGACAGGCCTTGCGTTCCACGGATGACCTGCTAGGTAATGAATACGGCATCGAAGTTCTCTATCCGTGCTACAGTGAATACCATGATTATCTTGGTGAGATTTCTTCCTATCCGCCCGGTTACAAAGAGAACGGATCTGTCTTCTGCCACAATAACCCCTGGATTACATTGGCTTATTGTACCATCCGTGACGGGAATGGAGCTTTTGACCTGTATACCCGTCATGCTCCTTCTTATATAGAAGATAAAAGTGAGATTCACCGCACGGAACCCTATTGCTATAGTCAGACTATCGCAGGCCGCAGTGCACAAAACTTCGGAGAAGCCAAGAATGCCTGGCTGACCGGTACGGCAGCCTGGTCCTTTGTAGCGGCCAGTCAAGGTATATTGGGTATCTGTCCCGATTATGACGGTTTGATGATCGACCCCTGTCTGCCGGACAAGATGGATGGATACCAACTGTCACGCCTTTTCCGAGGTACCCGGTACGATATAACTGTACGTCGGGGCGATCAGAAGGGTATGATAGTTGACGGTCATCCGTCTTCCGGAAAAACTGCACCTCTGACAGAGGCTGAAAAATGTAAAGTAGAAGTAATCATATAATAGTTAAGATCCTCCTCATAGAAAAGATCCCGAAAGGGAGATTTTCCAGATCAAGTGAAATAATACGCAACTTCCCCCTATGGTCTATATGGCTATAGGGGGAAATTGTTTTACAGAGGCACTTCGGTGGAATTCTGCCGTAGGCTGTGGTAGAATACATAATTATAAGAGAAAGGAAAGAGGGGAAAATATGGGATTGAATGACACACCGTCATCTGAGAGAATTCATATCGGATTTTTCGGAAAAAGAAACGTGGGGAAATCCAGTGTGGTGAATGCGGTTACCGGTCAGGAACTCGCTGTGGTTTCCGAGATTAAAGGGACAACGACGGACCCGGTTTACAAAGCGATGGAGCTCCTCCCTCTGGGACCGGTTATGATTATAGACACACCTGGTATCGATGATGAAGGGATGCTGGGAGAGAAGCGTGTGAAGAAAACCCGTCAGATTCTGAACCGTGCAGATATCGCTGTGCTGGTGACAGATGCCACCAGAGAAACAGATCAGGTGGAAGAAGACCTTCTGGCCTTATTTTTAGAGAAGGAGATACCTTACGTTGTCGTCCGGAACAAATGGGATCTTCTGGCGGAACCCTTTGAAGGAAATGAGCAGGAATGTCCGGTAAGTGCCCTCACCGGACAGGGGATTCATGCTTTAAAAGAGAGAATTGCCCATCTGGTAAATACTGACGTAAAGAATAACCGGCTCGTGGGAGATTTATTAAATCCTTCTGATACGGTGATTCTGGTTGTCCCGATTGATAAAGCGGCTCCCAAAGGAAGGTTGATTCTTCCCCAGCAGCAGACCATCCGTGATATCCTGGATGCCGGGGCTGCTGCCCTGGTGGTAAAAGAAACGGAATTTAAAAGTATTCTGGATAATATGGGCCAAAAACCGGCTATGGTCATTACAGACAGCCAGGTTTTTGCCAGAGTATCTGCAGAGACACCTGAGGAGATTCCTCTGACTTCTTTCTCCATACTGATGTCCAGATACAAAGGCTTTCTGGAAGAAGCAGTCCGTGGAGTTACAGCGATCAGCAGATTGAAATCCGGAGATAAGATCCTGATTTCCGAAGGATGTACTCATCACAGACAGTGTGATGATATCGGTACGGTTAAGATTCCAAGATGGATCCGTGAATATCTGGGAGTTCCGGTTGAGTTTGAAACTACATCCGGAAGGGAGTTCCCCGAAGATCTGTCCGGCTATTCCCTTGTTATTCATTGTGGGGGATGCATGCTCAATGAGAGGGAGATGCGTTACCGGATGAAATGTGCCCAGGATCAGATGGTTCCTTTCACCAACTATGGGATCTGTATTGCTTATATGCAGGGAATACTGGAAAGAAGCACACGGATGCTTCCGGCCATATCCACATATCTTAGGCAATAATTCAAAAAAGAAATGGTAACAATTTCTTCACAAAGTTCTAATAGTTATATGTTGAATTTTGAAGGATTAAGGAGTATATTAAAGGTCAGCGAATCAAGAAAATGACAGGAGGAAGGGATAAAAATGAATTGGAAAAAAAGAATGTCTGTCCTGCTGACGATTCTGCTTATTCTCGGGACTGCCATCTATCCCTGTGGCACCGAGTATACCTTTGCGGAGACGGTCGATGGTCAAGAGCAATCTTCAGAGACGGTTACGACAGGTGGAGACAGTGGGGGCGGATCAACGGAAAAAGAGACATCAACTACTGAGGGCGGAGACGGCGGCAGTTCATCATCCCAGAGTGGAGACAGTGGCAGTTCATCATCCGAGACTACTGAGGGCTCCGGCTCGTCCGAGACTACTGAGGGCTCCGGGACTTCCACGGATTCCGGGGAATCAGAGACAAGCCCGGCTTCCAAAGAGACAGATAGCTCTGAGGTATCTGTCGGAACTTCAGGGGATACTTCCGACCAGGGAGAAAAATCTTCCGATGAGACCGTAACAGGTTCTGATACTGACTCCGAAAAATTGAAAGAGGAAGTAGTGGAGGCGGTCTCTAAGAAAGTGGTCAAAGATGACTCCAAAGGTAGAGACTATTCTGATCTTGAGATTGTTTCCAGTGGTAATACATCATTCACCATCGTTTCTGTGTCCAGAGATGATGAGATGATTGCAAAGAAATTAAAGATCCTGAAAAAGAAAAAGAAAGTGCTCGGGGATAAGAAGAAAAGAGCCTGCGCCAGACTGGCTGCAGATCTGAAAGAAGCGGAGGATATTCAGTCCGTCTATGATATGATTCTCCAGGCAAAACCAAACAGCAGAAATCCCGAATACTATCTGACCGGCTGCATACGGGTAGGTACCTATGCTCCCAAAGCAGACAGAGTTGAGGGTTTGGATGATAAGCTGAATTATCTGGCCGGGACCTATGATAATGTGTACCTGTCCCAATGGGTTGATCAATATACCACAGAGTACCAGCCACAGGCTGTCTGGATTGATGAGATTGAGTATAATATTGAAAATGAGAATCAGATAGAGAATGCTTCCTATTCCAATGTTGATAAAATTCTGAAAGATATGGCGAAGTACTGTCAGAT